>JAVVPJ010000040.1:5326-7930 GCA_036655815.1 Oscillospiraceae bacterium | reverse complement strand
ACCGTGTGGGTCAGCTCATGCGCCAGCACTTGGCTTTGGGTCGTGCCCGTCCGGCTCAGGGCATCTGCCGAGCCCATAAAGACATCATTGCCTCGGGTGAAGGCGACTGCACCTCTTTTTCGCGTTTGTTGATGGGAGAGCGCGTCCTGATGCACCTGCACACCGGAAAAATCAATCCCCAACTGGCTGGACATCGCACCCTTGACGTCACCGCTGTTTTTAAATCGGCTGGAGATGCGATCTGCCTCTTGCTCCGAGCGCTCATCATCAAGCGGCGCCGTGTTACGCCGGTTTTCGCTTTCCTGTTCCTTGCTCTTTGTCGTTTTCATACGCTTCTCCATTCCTCAACTTGTGTCATTCTTCTCCCGGACGTTCGTGAGCCCTTGGCAACAGGGTCCGTTCCACGATCGGGCTGTGTTGGTCTGAACGATCCTGACAACGGAGATGCTTTCAAGCGCTGATCGCTTGTCGCTTTCGATTGCGCAGTGCATCGTTTGAGCATGACACACCCCTCAACAGCGGCTTGCAGGAGCTGTTAATGTCCGCGCATTTGACGCCGCATGACTTCAAGATAGCTTGCATTGTTGATTCCAGCTGAAAAATGGGGCTGCGCTGCGGGTGTCGACGATCCACCCCGCGCGTCACCTACGTCCTGATCATAGTCCCAGCCGTCGATCGAATTCCTGTCCTTGTTGTGTCCAAAGTGCCGCTTGAAGAAGTTTCGAACGCGGCCATTCCACATCTGCACTGCACCTGTCGGGGCCGTCTGCGCAATTTCGCCCCCAGACTGCGTTGCCGCGCCCTGCTGCACCGTGTGGGTCAGCTCATGCGCCAGCACTTGGCTTTGGGTCGTGCCCGTCCGGCTCAGGGCATCTGCCGAGCCCATGAAGACATCATTGCCTCGGGTGAAGGCGGTGGCACCCATCTCCCGTGTCTGTTGTGCGGCGTGGGCGTCCTGATGCACCCGCACGCCAGAAAAATCAATGCCCAGCTGGCTGGACATCTCTCCTTTGACGTCGCTGCTGTTTTTGAATCGACTCGAGACGCGATCTGCTTCCTGCTCTGAACGCTCTTGATCATAGGCTGCGCTGCTGTACTGGTTTTCTTGCCCTTGGGTTTTTTTTGTTTTCATAGTGCTTCTCCATTCTCTCACTGATGGTGTTGTTCAAACGGCCTGCATCACTTCGCCAAAAAATTGGTCTGCTCGCATGAAACGCCTCGTTATCCCACGGTAATATAACCACCCAGCGTCATGGAGTCGACATTGGCTGCTTCCGGCGTGGAGAGACAGCTGTTGACGTCAAGATAACAATGGGTATCCACATGGCTGCATTTGCGCAGCAGTACCAGTCGATGGGTGGCTCCGATGACGCTGTAGTCCCCAATCAGGCGCTCTAGCTGCGCGCGGGCAATCGGCAGTCGTCCGTCTGCTGCGGTCAGGTCGAGTATCACACAAAATTGGTTGGCGTTGCTGCCATACAGCTGTTCGTTCAGCCGACGGCGCGCGGCCGACATGGGAAGCGCACTCCACGAAAAGTACTCCACGATCCGCGGCCGAAGATGACAGACCAGCTCAATGATCTTTTCTAAGGCGCAGCGGGTGCCTTTTTGCCCTTGAAACAGATCAATTTGGGCAATCATCCGCCGCAGCTGTGCGGTCGAGAAAAGCCCCGTCCGATTTTCAATCCCCAGCCACGAAGCCAGCTCTGCCACCTGTTCGTCCGGCGCGCTTTGATAATCAAGCAGGCGCGGCACCTCGTCAACCTTTTCTTCGAGATCCAGCAGCATCGACTGAAACACCGCGATATAGCGATCAAAAAAGGCACTGCGCTGATAAACCTCGGGAAAGTAGCAGGTGAAGCTCTCACACGGAAATTGCAGCCGCATGCCCTCCAGCCGACGCAGTCCGGGTTCGCTGGGCGTGATGCCGACAAAGACCCACACATACCGCCCATGCAATTCGTGAAGCAACAGATCCTGTGCGTTGACCGCCCGCACATGGGGCAGCGCACAAAGCCTCTGCATTTTGGCCTGAACGGACAGGCCGGGGTCTGCAAGCTCGTCCACAAGCGCGGCCCCATCGTTCGTCGAGGATCGCTCCGGCGTGTCGCTGGCCGCAACGATCACCTCAAGCTTCGCGTTCTCAAACACGCCAGCCAGCTTGAGCCGATGGAAGGACATCCCCTCGCTTTGGGTGTCAAACATCTGTGTGATGCATGCGGCGGGCCGCAAGCAATTGGTCATCACAAGTCCCAGCGCCGCGTCAGCTTCTAAATTATGCAGACAGCTTTTTTGCAGCGCGCGCTTATAAAAGTTGACATACTTTTGCGGTTGCTTCATTGCACACGCGCCCCTTTATAAAAATTCAATCCCCGTTTCTCTCAGATAACTGAGACTGTCCAAATGCACCACGATGTCGCCGTGCTCGTTTTTGCCCCCTCCCGCGCCGATGTATTCCAGCGAGAGTTGCAGGATGAGCTTGACACAGTCAAGCATTTCCAGTGCGGAATAAAGCTTTCCATAATCGGTGCTTCGCCCAAATTCTCCTGTGCCAACGGTATCAACCAGCCCATCAATTTCTGCCAGCACCCGTTGCCGATTCTG
>JAVVPJ010000040.1:0-5316 GCA_036655815.1 Oscillospiraceae bacterium | reverse complement strand
TGCGCATGATTCTCGGTCAATGCAATGCGCCCAAAGACGCTGACGCCGACATACTGTGCCGGCAGAATCCGAAGATCCGTGGTCAACAGCCGCTTGGGCTCGAGATGGGCACGGATGCGGCGCCGGTAGATCTCACCGAGCATCGGAAGCCGCTGCGCTGTATGCGGCTTCACCGCCACCAGAATCGTATTGGGTTGCGCTTGCGCACCGCTGGCGGCACAATAGTCCCGCATCGGGATCACCGCCACGCTGTCAATCAGCAGCCCCGGCGTCCCCAGCACCAGCTCACGCAGATCCTGTGCGGTGACGGCGCGGGTCGCAGTGTGCAGCTTGCGTTCAATTTGCACCTCCAGCTCCTGTGCGCTCTGCGCCCGGACCCCTCCCGTCGCATTCCCCGGGTTTGAGACGTGCAGCTGCTCGAGCTTGGGAAAAACCAGCCGATTGAGCTGCCCCCCCAAAACATTGCCCCTGTCCAGCTGCGAGGTCTTGACCGTCACCGCGAGGACGCGCTGTCCCGCTTCCGGTTGCAGCCCGTGCAGCCCGTCTCCGAAGCAGATGCGGTGGTTGTCCACGTCCAACCAAAACACGCGGTCGTCAAAGCCCGCCTGAGAAAGATCGCTGCACGCATCCCAGAGGGTCAGAACGTGTTCACCGTCCGGCTCCTCGCGCAGCAGTGCCAGCCGCAGTGCAAACAGGTCTTCTTGATCAAAGTCAAACGCCTGCTCGGCACAGCCGTCCGTCGTGCCCAACAGCAGCTGCGGCGCAAGCTCCTCCTCGGTCACAACCACCAAAAGCTGGGCGCCTGCTTCCGGCGCCCAGCCGAAACGCTCTTTGTCAAAGCAAATCGTTTTTAAATATGGTTGCGCACCCTCCTTGAGCACATAGCGCCCCTCGCACGAACGGTAAGCATCGCCACATTGCACCGCCACCGCCACCAGATCGTTCTTAGCAATGGCACGATCCACCTCCAGCGTGCCGGAGCCGTCATATGCCAACAGCATGGCCTCGGAACGAGTGCAAATCTGCACGGCGTCTGCGCAGTTGACAATCACTCTGCCGACGCGTGGGGCAACATCATATTCATTGCGGGTCAGGCGACAGCGCAGGTAGTGCGCGCGCTCCCGCGTGTCATCTGCATAGAATGCCGTTTCACAGGGCAGCCGCAGCACCAGATACCCGCTGCGCAGCAGTCCGCTGGTTTCATCCAAAATCACCTCTGCCAACTGCCATGCGGCGCCGTCACAGCATTCCCACTGCGCATCCGCCAGCGAAAAATCATCCCAAAACGGGTTTCTTCCGCAGTCGTCGACCTCGATTAACAGACGCACCGTCCCGGAAAGCGCACAGGCAAAGCCGAGATCTGCTTCGCCCAGCGTGCCGTCGGCCGAAAACACCGACGCGAATTCTCCGTCTTGCCCGGCAAACGCGGTCACATCCACCAACGCGTCTGGCATCCCACTATACAGCCGGATCAGACGGTTCGCAACACCGCTGCAAGTCGCCGTCAACTCGAACATGGTCTCTCCCGCCGCCAGCCGGCTGCCGCGCGGAAGTAAAAACGCTTCGCCGTCCGGCGCGCTGACCGCGACCCGGCAGTGGGTGGCCGCGCGCATCGGCTCGATCCCCAACAGCTTGAGATATTTGAGCCGATGCTGTTCCCCTGTGGCATTGATGTAATAGTTCAGCCCGTCACACAACCATGCAAAAACTTGCAACGTCGTAATGCCGGGGTCATGATCGTTCAAATCCGTCCATTCGTCGGTCAGGGTCGGAATCATGGCGCGGGCACGATCCATCAACGCCTGATAATCCAGATCGTCAAGCTGTGGCACATGGAGCATCAGAGCACCTCCTTCAAGATCTTTCCATTGCGTTGCCTATCGCTCCACAAGGTTCACATAGATCGTATGTACGCCGCTCACCGCCATGGCAAACGGATTGCCCAGCCGTGCGGAAAGCTCATCATCTACGGCAATCTCCTGTCCGCAGGTCTGTGCCGACATCAAAATCCGCGCGATGGAAAGGTTTGAACGCTTCATCTTGAGATAGGCCAAGAGCTGCTTCACCGTCGGCAAGACCCCGATTTCCCATCCACCCTGATCAAAGCCCCCGCGCAGCGGATCAAGAAAATCACGCACATCCTGTTCGGTCTGCTGCTGCAAATCATAAGCGCCGTCCAGCGTCGTGCAGTCAAGCCAGATCCGCGCCGAAAATCGCACAAAATGCGGCTGGGACAGAACCAGCGTCTTGCCCAGCGGGACAATACTGCTGGTTTCCAAAAGCTTTTTCCGAATGGAATCCTTCACCGCTGAAAAAATATGGCTGCCCTTATCATATTCGTCGATCAGCAGCGCAACCGTGATCACATCGTCATCCACCTCCCCGAGGCGGTTGACGCCACTGACGCACTTCATGCGCCGTACCCCGTAGGATACCTGTGAAATCATGTCAAAATAATCCTGTCCGGTCACGGCACGACCCCGGGTGCGCAGCATATTGGCAATGATTGTCGCGCTCGTTTGCTCATTATAGCCGTCATAGCCCCCATAGGCCGCCATCGGGTTGCTCACATGGGCGATATACCGCAACGATTCCGCAAGAGAGGAGATCGCGCCCGCGGGCACGTTGGCCGCCGCGCCCTGATAGCTCTGATAGTCCGCTCGAATCGCAGCACCACCCTCCTTGAGCGGGTATGCGGCAAACGCATGCCGGTCAAAATCAATTTTGCCCGCCGCCAGATCGAGATCATAAAACCGCCCCCGCTGATCAAAGCTCACGCGCCGACTCCATTCCACCCAGTTTTCCTCACGCGTCGGATCTCCGTCCTCCTCGTTGGCAAAAACCCGCACCGCAATGAGATTCTGCTCTGCCAGATTGAGATGCAACGACGCCGATTCCTCGGTCATATAGAAGGTTTCCGTGCGACTGCGCAGGTTTTCCACCCGCGCCATATTGGTGAGAATGCCCCGCAACAGCGGCAGAGAATGCGCGCCCAAATGCTTGAGCCGCAGGCGAATCCACCAGCAGTCTCGCCCAAAGAGCTTGCTGCGCACCGCATCGCCCCCAATCGGAAGCAGCAGCGTGCCGGAATAGAGCATGCCTCCCGTATGATCCACCGGCGTGACCGGCTCAAACCCTCGCTCGGTCAGATATTCAACGGCATAATCCAGCTGGGCGTCCTCGTCGTTTTCCACTTCAAAATAGAGCGACAGTGGCATCCCTTCGGGATTTTGGTCAAAGCCCAGATACATCGCGCGTTCTTTTGCCTCACGCGTGTAAAATAACCTCGTTTCTCGTCGGCTTTCCAGCATATGGGTCAGATCTTCTTCTAAAAAATTGTTGCGGGTGCAGGCATAGTCCGGCAGCAGCCGACAGGGCTCATAGCTGTAGGAAAACCGCAGATCACGCACCACCGGGCAATATTGTCGGCAGGGGAGACGATAGAGATTGTCGGCACGCATCAGGCGCATGCGCAGACGATAGCCCTCTTCTCCGGCCGGTGCAAGATCTTGCGGACAAACAAACGTCACACGAACTCTGCCACGCACCGACCCGTTCATCAACAGCGCCGCGTGCTCGTCCGGCAACAAACGCCGCCATCCGCGGGTGCTCAAATATTCAATCAAAACATAGTCCGCCGTGATGTCCACCGTTTCGACCTGCACTGCTTCTGTGGGCTTTTTCATGATCACTTTATAGTCAAGCTCTTGGCTCACCTCGGGCAGACGCTGCTCCAGCACTTCAAAATCAAGATCAAAGCAAAGCTCCACCGCAGCGCCCCGCCGCGCCAGCACCGTGCGGCTTTCAATGCCGCATTCTGAGAAAATTTCCATCGGCTTGCCAAACGGCAGAAACCGCCCCACGCTCTGCGACACTCCCCCACACAGAACCTCGTCCGCCGGCAAATTCTCCTCTGCAAACACCAGCTCGCAGGAGGCGATTTGCAGCGCCATCGGCGTTTTGGCGCGCACGCAGAGCACATAGCGCTCCACCCCCGCCAGCGTGACCCGCTGCGGAAGATAATCCGCCAGCGTCAGCCAGATCAGATCGCCACGGCGTTCTACCGCATCAAAAAAATGTTCCCCCTCCGGCTCCCGCATCGAATAGCTCACCTGGTCCGACAGCAGCAGCTCCAGCGCGGCATGGTCCGTCTCCGCATGCCCGGGAACCGACGCCACAATCCGCAAACCGAACGACAGCCCCTTCATCTCGTCGAGCGCCGTGTCATACCCCAGCAGAAACAGATGCTCTGCCTCGTTTTCCTCCGATAACCCGAACGCGGCAATGCTGTGCGGCACCCCTGTCGCGCAAGCGCCATCCATCAGCCGCGAGATCTCATCCCGTTCCCCGTCGGTCACACAAACACTCACCAGCTCCGCTGGCGTGGTTGTGATTCCGTGCGTCGTTTCAAAGAGCAGCTGCGCACCGGTCTTTTCATCCTCCGACAGCAGCTTCGTACCCCGCGGCACGGCCACGGGACCGTCCTTGCCCGCCACCTGCGAGAACCGCACATAGCTCTTCGCCGACTCGATCGGCTCCTCCTTCAGGCGGTCAAACAGGTTCAAATATTGAATCTTATGCTTGTGCAGAACCTGCCCAAGCCGTGCCTCGCTCTGTGCAAACATATCATCAATCAACATCGCGGCAACTGAACCAACGTCGGGGTTCTGCTCCGAAAAGCGCCACTGCGGAACATAAGTTTGCGCCAGCGCTTTGAGCTGATCGCGTTGCCGCTTGATTGGCTTGCTCATGATTGCCTCCCTCCTTCCCTCAGGCTATTGCTGCCCCACGCCCTCATACAGGTAAAACGGAAATACCAGATTGTTCGGATTGTTGGTTGCCCGCACGGTGTAGCTGATGCTCAAGATCAGCTTGCCCTCCTGCATCGCACGGTCATCGATGCTCACAGCAATGTTGATGATGCGTGGCTCCCAGCGGATCAGCGCGTCGATGATCGCGGTGCGAACCAAGCTCGCGGCCGAAGCATCTGGCAATTCAAACACAAAGTCGTAAATGCTGCATCCAAATTCGGGCAGCATGGCGCGCTCGTTTTTTCGCGTGGTAATGATCAGATAGATCGATTGCCGGATGTCCTCGTCGGCACTGACCGTTTCAAACCGCCCCGTCGCGGAATCGACGCTTGGTGGAAAGGAAAATCCTCTTCCCAAAAAGTCTCTGGCGTCCGCCATCTGCGGCACCTCCCTGTCACTCAGTTGATTTTCACCAGACCACCCTCGATCTGGGTCATGGCACCCCCGCTGATCTGCGCGGTTTGCTTGCCCTCTGCCTTGAACATCCCACCTGATAGGCTCACCT
>JAVVPJ010000039.1:0-7942 GCA_036655815.1 Oscillospiraceae bacterium | reverse complement strand
GTGCCGTCAGATCCTCCATAAAATATTCTAGCATTCTGGAGTCCAGTCCGGTGTTGCCCTCTGAACCGGTTTCCTCCTTGTCGGCCAGCACCGTCACAGTCGTGTATTCCGGTGTCTTTGCCTCCATGGCCGCCGTCATTGCCGTATAGGCGCACACCCGGTCATCATGTCCATAGGCGCCTATAAAGCTGCGATCAAATCCGACATCCGTTGCTCTGAAGGCAGGCACCAATGTCAGCTCTGCCGAAAGAAAATCTGCCTCTACAAGGCCATACGTCTCATTCAGCAGCTTGAGAATGGCCAGCTTGACCCGCTCGGTGGCCTTGTCATCGCGGAACATCCGTCCGCCCACCAAAACATTCAGCTCCTCGCCCTTAATGCCGTCATTGAGCTTGCGCTGCATCTGTTCGGTTGCAAGATGAGGCAGCAGATCTGTGATGGTGAACACGGGATCTTGCTCGCTTTCTCCGATCGCGACGGTAATCTTGTGCCCGTCCCGTCGCATCACAACACCATGAAGCGCCAGAGGAATGGCTGTCCACTGATATTTTTTGATGCCGCCATAGTAGTGAGTTTTGAACATGGCAAGCTGTGCTTCCTCATAAAGGGGCCGGGGCTTGAGGTCGATGCGGGGTGCATCAATGTGGGCCGCTATCATCCGCACGCCCTCCTCCAGAGGACGAGTGCCCATGGTGCATAAAATCAGCGCCTTGCCATGAATGTTGCGAAACACCCGTTCGCCTGCGGCATAACGCACTTTGGGATCGAAGGGCCGAAACCCCTTTTCTCGTGCGATGGACAGCGCCACATCCACCGCCTCCCGCTCGGTCTTGGCAAGATCCAAAAAGCTCTTGTATCCCTCGCAAAACTGGTCGGCTTTTTCAAGTTGCCGTTCGCTCATTGCAAGGCCGCTGTTCTTTGGAAGATAGCAAAGTTCCTCCTTGAGCCGCTGTGCCTCAGTCTTTTTTTCTTCCATGTCACGGTTCCTCCTTTTATTTCTTATAAAGTGTGTGATAAACGGCCTCTGCATGCAAAACACGCGGCACATAGCGTGCCGTATTCGCGAACGGAATGGAAATGAGCGTCTTGCCATCGCTGCTATGCTCCGCTTTGGACAGCCAGCCCTTCACACTTCCCCATCCGGCATGATAGGCCGCAAGCGCCGTATCGGTCTGTTCAAACTCATCAATCAGAAGTCTAAGGATATAGGTTCCATACCGAATGTTCGTTTCCGCATCAAACAAATCTTCATAGACGCTACGTTCATCCCCCATCCGCCATTTTGCCCATTCAAACGTATCCTTGGTAATTTGCATCAGTCCTCGTGCTCCAATGGGCGAAACCGCGTCGGCTCGGAACCCGCTTTCCGTACGGATCACGCCGTATACCAAAGCAGTCGGCACCCCATTTTGTCGGCTGTAACGCTCGATCAGCGCCTCATAGCGAACGGGATAAACGATTCCGACACATACCCGCAAGGCCAATACCAGCAGCAGCACCACCAGACCCAGACGCACGACCACGCTCCGGATGCGATGTGAATGTTGAGTCACTCGTCGGCCTCCCTGTGGCAGCGCATGTGTGCGAGCATCGCAAGAGTCTGTGTCTCCAGATCCTCAGGCCGTCCATCATTGCAAATCACTACCTGAGAGCGTGAGGCATAAAAGTTGTCCTCCTGCTGGGAATCAATGCGCCGTCTGGCCTCGTCATCGCTCAAATGATCACGCACCATGATGCGGTTGAGTCGCAACGACTCGGGCGCCAGCACAGACACCACCGCGTTGCATTGACCATCCACGCCTGCCTCAAAGAGGGTCGGCGCGTCAAGCACCACCAAATCCCCGCCCTCTTCTTCGATCTGTGCAATGCGACGATCAACCTCGCGACGAATGTAAGGGAAAATCAGCCCATCGAGTTTTTCCAATCGTTTGGGATTTCCAAACACCATCGAACCGAGTTTTCTGCGGTTCAGCGTACCATCAATGTTCAAAATGGAAATCGAAAATTCCAGTGCCAAATCAGCCAGACATTCCTTCTCGTGATCCACAACGTGGCGCGCCACCGCATCACAATCAATGACAGGGATTCCCTGCGCGCGTAAGATCTGGCTGACAGAGGACTTTCCAGCCCCGGTCTGTCCCGTCAGGCCAACCACATAGATTGTTTTCATATCTGCCTCACCTCAAAGGCCGCAGCGCGCAGCATGCGGTTGTAAACCCCCAGGGTTTCATCGTTTCGATCGGGGCAGCGGGCATAGGCCAGCTTTGCTCCTCTTTCATCGAGAAGCCGCAGCGCGGCAAAAAGGCCGCGCGCCTGACTTTCGGCATCGTGCGCAGCACCATAGGGAATGCATGGATGCGCAGTTTGCGTTTCTTCACCCGCAAACACCAGTCCAACGGTGTCAATGGATGCCTTGTCCAGTTCCTGCAAAAAGCTTGCGAGGGACCCTTCTAATAGAATAACACGCGCTTTTGGCGCATAATGACGATATTTCATGCCGGGCGAGAAAGGTTTCTCCCCCGCTGCCAGCGGTTGCTCCACCGCCGCTGCGACGGCGACCGGCTCGCCCAGTGCCTCAGACAGCATCGCAGTCGTCAGGACGCCCGGGCGCAGCAGCAACGGATGCTCACCGGCCAGCGTCACCACCGTGGACTCAATGCCTACGCTGCATTCCCCACCATCAAGAATCAACGGAATGCGTCCGGCCAAATCGTTCAGGCAATGTGCAGCGGTTGTCGGAGAGGGCAGTCCTGACAGATTGGCAGACGGTGCCGCCAACGGCACGCCGGCCGCTCGAATGACAGCCCTTGCAGCGGGATGATATGGCATGCGCACCGCCACCGTATCAAGCTTGGCAGTCGTCACATCAGGCACCCCGGGGTCACGTGGCAGAATGATTGTGAGTGGGCCAGGCCAAAATGCCGCCGCCAACCGCAACGCCGTCTCAGGGAGCGTGCGCACCAGTGGACGCCACATCGACAGCTCGCTAATGTGTACAATGAGCGGGTTGTCCTGTGGTCGGCCCTTGACTTGGAAAATCCGTGCCACAGCCACCGGGTTGAGCGCGTTCGCTGCAAGGCCATAGACCGTCTCTGTGGGAATAGCGACCAGTTCTCCCTCCCGCAGCAAGCGGCCTGCCAGTGAAACCGCCTCGACGTCATTGCCCGGCAGGACCCGCGTATCATACCGGCTTTTCACGCCCTCGCCTCCGACGCAATGCGCAACTTCTCGGCCTGATCATAGGTAATGAGGGCGTCGAGCAATTCATCAAGAGAACCATTTAAAACGGCCTCCAGTTTATAGAGCGTCAGGCCGATGCGATGATCCGTAACGCGACCCTGTGGAAAGTTGTAGGTACGGATCCGCTCTGAGCGATCCCCCGTGCCAACCTGACTTCTGCGATCGGACGCGATCTGCGCATTTCGCTCCTCAAGCATGCGCTCATAGAGGCGAGAACGCAGCACCCGCATGGCCTTGTCCTTATTTTTATGCTGACTGCGCTCGTCCTGACACTCGACCACCAGCCCGGTGGGCAGATGGGTGATTCGAATGGCGCTCTCGGTCTTGTTGACGTGCTGTCCGCCCGCGCCGCCCGAACGATAGGTGTCGATCTGCAAGTCGCTGGGATCAATGTCGACCTCAACCTCCTCCGCCTCTGGCAGCACAGCAACAGTCACCGTGGAGGTGTGAATCCGTCCTGCTGCCTCGGTATCCGGCACGCGTTGCACGCGATGCACCCCGCTCTCATATTTCATGCGGGAATAGGCGGCATCCCCCTCAAGGAGAACGCTGACCTCCTTGAATCCGCCCAGCTCCGTCTCGTTAGAACCTAGAATCTCGCTCTTCCAGCCGCGCTGTTCCGCATACATGGTATACATGCGGTAGAGATTGGACGCAAACAGTGCCGCCTCATCTCCCCCCGCACCGCCTCGAATCTCAATGATGCAGGACTTGTCATCATCAGGATCATGGGGCAGCAGCAATATTTTCAATTCTCTCTCGCACCGTTCCACGGCTTCTTCGCCTTCGTTGGCCTGTTCCTCGGCCATCTCCTTCAATTCGCGATCTACACTGTCCCCCTCCAACAGCTCCCGCGCCTCGTCAAGCGAAGCCTGCGCCGCTGACAGCTCATGATATTTCTCCACAATGGGGGCTAAGGCTTTTCGCTCCTTCATCAAGGAACGAAAATTGGCGGTATCGTTGACCACAGTAGGTTCCATCAAGCGCCGGTCAATTTCCTCAAAACGGCCTGCGGCCGCCTTTAATTTTTCGAGCATGGCTTCCTCCGTACAATCATAATCTTGTCTTATTGCGGATCGTGGACGGTCTGTTGCGTTCGGACAATCTCTCTGATATGCCGTTCCACCTTGACGCGGGGAGCCATCAGCTCACGCCCGCATTGCACACAACGAATGCGAAAATCCGCGCCCACGCGCAGCACCAAAAATTCCCTGCTCCCGCAGGGGTGTTGCTTCTTCATCAGAAGATGGTCGCCCACCTGCACATCCATTTTATTCTCCTCTATCATTCTGAGTAGATGAAGGGCCAAAATGGCCAAAATCAGCAATTCCCTCAGTATTGTGATACTGACGTTTTATTATAGCAGATTTCGAGCGTAAGGAGCAAATATTTTTTGCAACACGCAAGCATTTTCTCTCCTTGGACTACTAGTCTGCCCTCAACTCGAATATACATGATAGCGACAGCACGGATACTGCCGTCCTGTCAAAAAAGGGGGTTTAAGCCAAAATGAACTTTTATCCCGAGGGAACGCTTCTGGAGACTGCCTCCAACCGTCAACACACCGCATCATGGGCCTCGCTCGGGGAGGCCGTTCACACGAGAGAAATTCTAGAGGGGCGCGTTCTGCTCTGCGACGCCGAGCACAACCTCACGGTGGAAATGCCCGGTGGTCTGCGTGGCATCATTCCCCGTGCCGAGGGCGCATTGGGGATTGAGGAAGGCAGTACGCGGGACATTGCCATTCTGACCCGTGTCAACAAGCCTGTGAGCTTTCTGGTCACCGCCCTAACGACTGTGGCAGGTCAGGTAACTGCCTTTTTATCGCGCCGTGCCGCCCAGCAACGCTGCATGAAGGAATACATCGAAACATTGCCACCCGGACAGGTGATTCCCGCGCGGGTCACTCATCTTGAGCCCTTTGGCTGCTTTGTGGATCTCGGCTGTGGCATTCCCTCCATGATTCCCATTGATGCGATTTCGGTTTCGCGCATTGCGCATCCGCGCGACCGTTTTTTTGTTGGTCAGAACATTTTTGCAGTGGTGCGCGCCTTTGAGGATGGCCGCATTTTTCTCTCTCACAAGGAATTGCTGGGCACTTGGGAACAGAACGCCTCTCTTTTTGCACCCGGCCAAACCGTAGCGGGAGCAGTGCGCTCTGTCGAAAGCTATGGCATTTTTGTGGAATTGACGCCCAATCTCGCGGGGCTGGCCGAACCGCGTGAAGGAACCCGTTGCGGCATGCATGCCAGCGTTTACATCAAAAGTCTGCTTCCGGCCCGCATGAAGGTCAAACTGATTATTATCGATGCTTTTCAGGCTGACTATCCTGCTGCGGCTCTGGAGTATTTTATCTCGGGTGGGTGCATTAAGCGGTGGTGCTATTCTCCTGAGGGCGCGGACCGGCTGGTTGAAACGGTATTTTCATAAAGCAACGGGACAATTGCCTATCATATTGGCAAACATCGTGTGCAGGATGAAGATTCCGCTATTTTGCAGTTTTTCGACTTGGCTGCATCTTCTTCGAAAAGAGGATCGACAAACGCCTTCTCTCCGCATGCTGTTGGCGTCGGAGTGAAGGCGTTTCCATAGCAAGCGGCCAATCGTCCTATATTTTGTTCTGACAAAGCCAAAAGGAGGCAGCCCATGACCATGCGAAGTGATTCCCGAGGGCGTGGCAGACGACCGGCATCCAAGTCCGCAGCGGGCAACAGCAGCTTTTTGTTTGTGACTCTCATGCAAGGGGTTCTTTGCGCGGTCATGGTAGCTGTCGCCTTTGTTCTGAGCACCGTGATGGGGATGACACAGCTGAAGCCGACCTTTTCGGCTCTTCTTCTGGGGGAAACGCAAGCTGTCGAGGTGCTTTCTGCACTGGTGCAAGTCGCCCACGAAAGAGAACCCGAACGGCTGCGCAAATGGATGGATTCGTTGCCGCTTCGTTGGTTTGCGCAATCTGAACTGTTTGTGTCTTCCTCCCCTCCGACGGCCGATCCAAATGGCATGGTCGAAGCATGGGGCCGCATTGAAGCACCCGGCGGTCAAGGAGGACAGCTTTCGATGGACAGCAATGCACACTCCTTTCCTGACAGCATCCTGCCCGAGCGAGTGGTACTGTCAGCCCCGCTGATGCTGCCGGTAACTGGTCCTCTCACCTCTCCCTTTGGCCTGCGTCAGCATCCCATGACAGGAGAAATGGATTTCCACACCGGCATTGACCTCTCAGCGCCGCGTGCAACCCCCATCGGCGCCGCGTTGCCCGGCATTGTGGTGGAAACAGGCGAATCGAACGTCTATGGGAACTATGTGAGGCTCGACCACGGGGGAGTCGAAACCCGTTACTGCCACTGCGATAAAGTGACGGTTCGGGTAGGCATGCGACTGCGTCAGGGCGAGTGCGTTGCCTTGGTGGGGAGTACCGGAATGTCCACCGGCCCCCATGTCCATTTTGAGCTGTTGGTCAATCACAGGGTCGCAGACCCGCTTCATGTGGCCGGCACATGGCGCGAACCATAAAAAAGCGCACACCATGTGCGCGTGTGACCATTCATTTTGGCTTTCTTGCCGTCATCTCAGCCGCCATCTGTCTTGGCGGGGATATGGTGCTTCTGCTTGCTGCGGCCGTACTGCATGAGGTGGGTCATGTCATCGCTCTGCGATGCTGCGGTGGTCGGATTGAGAGTCTGGTCGCAGGCGTCTTCGGTCTGCGGATGACGCCGTACTTTGACCGAGCACCCTCTCCGGACTGCACTGCGGCAGTGGCCTTGTCTGGCCCAGCTGCGGGGCTGCTGGTCGCCGGAATATCGTTGGCGCTTGGCTTTGAACGCTTTGGAGCCATGAATGCAGCGCTTTCTGTCTTTAATCTGCTCCCCATTGAAGGTCTGGACGGTGCCACCGCCCTGCGTGTGGCGTTCATCGGATGGTTTGGGAATGAGACGGGTGAGCGCATCTATACTCTTGTCGGACATTTTGCGCTCATTGCAATGTTGGCAGCAGGGGTGCGTTTGCTCTGGAGCACCCATCCCATGCCCACCTTGCTTCTGGCAAGCTGCTATTTGCTATTAACCGTACTGCTGCGCCATGACAGCGAGGCTTAATTATTTTTCATCCGGCTCGCCTCGTCCGTATCCCATCTCCCGCAATAAATTAGCCAACAGATGCAGCCGCTCGGACAGCAGCTCGTCATCCTGTGACAACACCTTGGAAAACATGCGGATATCCTCATTAAGCATGGGGTTTTCCATGCAGACCTCAACCGTCATCGCATCGCCCTGCAAACCCAAGCGGTCAATCATAGGATGTTCAGGGTCGTAGAGCAGAGGATAGCGGTAGGAATCAAAAAAATATTGCCGTGCACGACAGACCAATATGGCAAGGTCGAGCACGCGGTGCAAGGGCAACTCCTCCGACTGGCGTGACCACCGCCCCCCCGTGTGCCTCCATACCTTGGCTGAGATCTCTACCTTTCCGCGATCGTTCCACTGTGCGAGCCCGAGCGACAGCCCCTTTGCATCCGACACGTATGCGTAGCGGCCATCGACGCTTTCATAGTTCTCACTCACGATGACCGGTTTATGCTTGAGGGTTGTTGGAATATTCATTTCAGTAGTTCCTTGTTTTCAAAGCGCGCAGAACACTTTTCCAACAGGAACGCCAACTGCGCAATGTAATCCTCTTCGGTTTGATTGACATCATAGTCAATTGT
>JAVVPJ010000038.1:0-8300 GCA_036655815.1 Oscillospiraceae bacterium | reverse complement strand
CCCGCTGGTCGGCTTGTTGAGGCGGTTAAAGCAACGCACCACGGTTGATTTTCCAGACCCTGACAGGCCGATGATCACAAAGATTCCGCCTTCCTTGATTTTGAGATTGACATCCCACAATGCAACGGTAGCACCCGTTTTTTTGTAAACGGTATCCTTGTCCGAACCGGATTCCATCAGTCTTGCGGCCTCTGATCGGGTCAAGCCGTAAATTTTGGAGACATTTTGGACTTCAATGATGGCCTTTTTTTCTTCCGTCATGGTCTATTGTCCCCCTTTTCCGGCGTCTTTGGAAAACCATCCCTGTGTTACACGGTCAAGAATGACAGCCAGCACCACCACTGAAAATCCGGCGACGATTCCGCGCCCGATTTCAATGCGGTTGACAGCAATCAACACCTCATTCCCGATTCCGCGCGCTCCAATCATCGAACCAGTCACCACCATGGCCATGGCCATCATGATGGTTTGATTGACGCCTGTTAAAATGGTGGGAAGCGCCTGCGGAATCTGCACTTTGAAGAGAGCCTGCCACTTGGTCGAGCCAAATGACTTGGCTGCCTCGACGACCTCCTTATCCACCTGTCGGATTCCCAGACTGGTCAGGCGAATGACCGGTACGATGGAGTAAATCACCGTCGCAATCACAGCTGATGCATTCCCCATGCCGAAAAACAGCAGTGCCGGAATGAGATAGACAAAAACCGGCATCGTCTGCATGGTATCGAGGATTGGCCTTGCAATTCGGTTGGCTCTTTCGCTTCCCGAAATCAGAATGCCAATTGGCAAGCCCAACAGCAAGGCGATCAGGACACCCGCGATCACAATGGAAAGCGTCATGTTCATCAAATCCCACAGCCCTACCACACCAACAAGGCAGAGCATCACGGCATAGAGCGCGCCGCTCCTGATGTTTCTGCGCGCTCTGGCGCCAAGGAAGAACACCAATCCCACCAGCACAAACCAGGGCAGGTGAACCAGCACCCAGTAAATGCTATTGACAAAGTTGGTCAAGCCCTGCTTGATGATATCCTCAAAAAACCAGGAATATTGCACTGCAAAGCCACGCACCGCTTTGTCGATGGCCGCCGTATTCGGTTTGAAGACAAATGGGAATTCAAAAAGCCAATCCATCTTGTTTTGCACCTCGATTCTATGATGTCAAGCCGTAAAGTTCAGCACGCCTTCGTTACAATGCCTTGCGCAACGTCGCAGCCTGATCGGCTGTCAGCCACGCATCCAACAGCTCTGCATGCTGTTTGAGAAACCACCGCGCGGTGGCCTTGTAGTCCTCTCCTGTTTCCTGCATGTGCGCCAGTCCCTCACTGGTCAGTGCCGAGGATGTTTTGTATTTGGAAAGGAAGGCACAGAAAGCGGGATTTGACTGAGCAAAATCATTGCTGACGCAGACGGCTACCTTCACAGATGGACAGGCGGTTTTCCCCTCCTGATAGGTTGTTGCATCATAAGGGGCATCCTCCAGCAAGACAAAATCGTGCATTCCCATCAGCCACGTCGGTTCCCAATAATAAGCCACGATGGGTTGTCCCTTATCCCATGCCGAAAGGAAGGCGGCATTCATTGCGGCGTCTGTGCCGGGTGCAACATAATTATACAGCTTATCCAGTCCGTAATATTCCACCTTCTTGCGCATAATCTCGGTGACCTCCCAGCCGGGAATTCCTCCATAAATGCGTCCCTTGCCCGCATCCTCCGGATCGGCGAAGACGTCGGCATATTGGGCGAGATCGGACACGGTTTTGAGGTTGGGAGCAGTGGCGACAATGCCGCGGGCGGCATCTCCCTCAATGACGTAACGCGGTACATACAGTCCCTGAATGTTGTCATCGAAATTGATGGAAAGCTGCTTAAGCTTTCCCGCTGCGAGATCACCAGCATAATCGGGCAGGTTGTCCGTCCATGTCTCCATATGGACGTCAATTTCGCCCTTGATCACGCCCTCATGGGTAATGGGTGTCGAACCGGACACCTCGTTCCATTGGTAGCCGAAAACGTCCTGTGCAATGGTGCCGGCGACAGCATTATGGAATAAAATGGAGTCCCAGCCCACATCGGCAAAGGTGATTGTCTTCTTCTCTGGCAATGCCGACGGCGCCGACGACGATGCAGCACCTCCACAGCCTGCAAGAGGCAGGCTCATGGCAAGCAGCAAGGAGACAACGGTAGTAATTCGTTTCATCGGAATGCTCCCTTCTTGTGAGAATGCGCGCCAAACGGATCCAGCGCTAACATATTGTGAAAGATGTCCCATATTTGGGCCATCCAAACGGCTTAGTCACTATCAAATAGAATACTGCCTTCCTGATGCGCAATTTCTCGAACAACGTCGCATCACGCGGATGTTGCGCTAGGAAGGAGGCAATTCGTCCTGTTCGTTGGGCGCTGCAACAAACTCTGATACCCGCGCCAGATGAGAAAGATCACAAGCGACAACCAGCACGTCATCTGCCTCCAGCACAAGTTGAGGGCCGGGAGAGAGCAAAACTTCTCCGTTTCGCCGCACTGCCACCACTGTTCCGCCGGTACTCTGCCGAAAGCGCAGCGCCTCAATGGATTGGCCCACAGCATGGCAATGGTCGGTCAGCGTAAACTCATAGGTACGCAACACATCGCTGTGGCGAAAGCGATCCACCATGTCTGAGAGCTGCTCGATGGTATCTACAAGGCGCACGTCCAAAGCGGCACGCTGTGCCAAAATCTCCTGCAATTCCCCCTTCATGGAGCGCAAGTCGCGCCCCGACTTATATTGTTCTACATATTCAATGGCGTGAGAGCAAGAGATGGCAATGACGCCGACATTTTTGCGCACTTCCACAATATCCATGTCACAGAGCAGGCGCAACGCTCTCCGGATGGTTTCAGGGGAAACGCCATACTGAGAGCTCATCAGGGAACGACCTGAAAACCGATCGTTTTCCTTGATCTCTCCAGAAGCTATTTTGACCGCGATATCATAGGCAATACGGGAATAAACTGGTGGCGTAGAGGAATTTTTCATCAATCCGACTTCCTTAATTCTTTGGTGTTTGCAGACTGGCAACTTTATTATATTACTAAGTTGTCACTGCGTCAACCCTCTCTTTTCTTAAATTTTACAAAAATATTCTTTGGTTTTTTGTGTGTCCAATCACGTCCCAAACAAAAGAACCACACACAGCCGTCAGCTCCTCCCCGCGTAACGGCAGAGGCATCATCCCACTGAAACGAGAGCATATTTTTTACACACACGGCTATTTCTCTCGAGAATGTGTTATACTGAAATTCGATCTGCAATGCGTATGATCGACATCAAATGCACGGTTTACAGGAAGGAAGAAATGCTATGAGTGACATTGTTATCGTTGGCATGGGCCCCGCAGGGCTGTCGGCCGCTCTCTATGTGCGCCGCGCAGGATTGTCTTGTTCCATCATCGGAAAGGACATCGGGGCACTCTCCAAGGCAGAAAAAATCGAGAACTACTTCGGCGTGACCACATCCCCATCAGGGCAGGAACTGGTGGAGGCAGGGCGCGCGCAAGCCGCTGCGCTGGGCACCATCTTGATTGATGATGAAGTGGTTGCACTCAATTGGGATGAGCGCTTCACAGTGCACGGTCAACATGGGCAATATTCTGCCCAGGCAGTCATTCTTGCAACCGGCACTGCGCGCAAAACATTGTCGCTCCCAGGGCTGGAGGCCTTTGAGGGAAAGGGTGTCAGCTATTGTGCCGTCTGTGATGCTTTTTTCTATCGCGGCATGGATGTGGCTGTGCTCGGTGCCGGGGAATATGCGCTTCATGAAATTTCTGAGCTGCTTCCCGTCGTCGGTTCGGTAACACTGCTGACACAGGGTGCGCCGCTTACTGCACATTTTCCACCAGAGGTTAAAATCATCGAAACCCCTGTGTCCTCGCTCTATGGCACAACAGCGCTGGGCGGCGTCCAGCTTCAAAACGGCTGTTCCATGGCATTCTCTGGGCTATTTGTGGCACTGGGCAGTGCTGCCGCCGAGGATCTCGCGCGCAAGCTGGGAGCCGAAATTGAAAGCAATCGTGTCGTTGTTGACAGCCAAATGGCGACAGCCCTGCCCGGACTGTTTGCAGCGGGTGACTGCATCGGGGGCCTCTTGCAGGTTTCAACCGCTGTAGGTGAGGGCGCAAAAGCCGCGATCAGTGCCATTGCCTATGTGCGTGCGCAAAAAAAGTCGGTGTCCGGGAAATGAAAACCGTGTTAATCACAGGCGGTTCCCGTGGCATTGGATCTGCCTGTGTACGTGCTTTCTATGGCGCCGGCTATCAGGTCGCCTTTTGCTACCTGCATGCCAAAGACGAGGCCTTAGCACTCAGCAAGGAACTCATTGGCACACTGGCCTTTCAGGCCGATGTTTCCTCACCAGATGACGTCTCGCGTCTGGTGGATGAAACATTGTCTGCCTTGGGACACATCGATGTTCTTGTCAACAACGCGGGCATCGCGTGGGCTGGCCTTATGACCGATATGACTGACAGCGAATGGGATCACCTTTTTGATGTCAACGTAAAGGGGACGTTTCTGTGCTGCCGCGCGGTAATGCCCCAGATGATCCGAAGTCAAGGAGGAAGCATCGTCAATCTCTCCTCCATCTGGGGCATTACCGGTGCTTCGTGCGAGGTGGCCTATTCTGCCTCCAAGGCGGCTGTGCTTGGTCTGACGCGTGCCTTGGCCAAAGAAGTTGGACCTTGCGGAATTCGCGTCA
This sequence comes from Oscillospiraceae bacterium, assembly GCA_036655815.1. Lineage (GTDB taxonomy): Bacteria > Bacillota > Clostridia > Oscillospirales > Ruminococcaceae > Yanshouia. The sequence continues at coordinate 3,565 of JAVVPJ010000038.1, read as the reverse complement.
ATTGCGTCGCGCCCGGTGTGATTGACACCGATATGAACATTGCGCTTGATGCGCACACACTGGACACCTTGCGTGAGGAAACCCCGCTGGGCGTGCTGGGTACCCCGGCTGATGTGGCGTCAGCGGTGCTCTACCTTGCATCCCCACAGGCAGGCTTTGTCACCGGTCAAGTGCTTAGTCCCAATGGGGGACTGGTGATTTGAACTCCATGCTAAAAAGCGCCCATCAATGGCAAATTGAAATGGGTCAAAAAAGTGAAACAGCGATTGAATGAAGCCGCCTAGGGGGCTTGTGGTCTGTAAATTGCAGATGACAAGCCCTTTTGCGATGTCTGGCAATGCTTTGTCGACTCAAAAAATTTTATAGAAAGAGCAGCTCTCTTTTGAGCAGCTCAACGCAGCTTTGAAGCACCGCATGCGCGCAAATCGTGTAGCACACCATGTCCCAACTACACAGGTCTGGGGGAGGGAGGCAAGCGGGATCCTTTGTCCCAATATGCTCAATTCGTCACATCGCTGACCCACTTCTGCATTGGCTTTGCTGCCTCAAGGTTGCACTCCCACCGGTGCATTGGATCATCTCCCAGTCCGCGATCCGCTTACGATATTGATTCATTCTGTTCGCTCGTTGCTGCTTCGTTTGGCCTTTCTTTTAAGATCGCCTCCACAACCGTTTGCTAGTCCCTTTGCCATAAAAAATACACCCCACTTGTTAGACAGTATGAAATACTGCAAATAACAAGTGGGGTGTCGTTCAAATTGCCACTGAAGGACACTTTTGAAACTTCTGATGGGGAATGATTGGTTTACACCAATTCGATGATGGCCATCTCGGCGGCATCGCCGCGACGAGGCGCAGTGCGGATGATGCGGCAGTAGCCGCCATTCGTTTCTTTATAGCGCGGTGCAATATCATCAATGATCTTCTTGGCAACGGTCTCCTTGGTGATAAAAGAGAACACCTGACGCTTGGCGTGCAGATCGCCCCGCTTGGCCGTGGTGATCACCTTCTCAGCAACCGAGCGGACCTCCTTGGCACGGGTAACGGTTGTTTCGATGTGACCATTCTCCATCAGGTAGGTCACCATCGCCCGCAGCATCGCCTTACGATGGTCGCTGGCTCTGCCCAGTTTTCTTGTGCCTGGCATTTTATCTCACTCCTGACTTGTCAAAATGGAAGTGGGGGAAGGAGGCTATTCTTCCTCCTTGCTCAGGTCAAAGCCCAGCGACTGTAGCTTGGCGATGACCTCCTCGAGCGATTTCTTGCCGAGGTTGCGAACCTTCATCATTTCCTCGGGGGATTTGTTGACGAGGTCGCCGACGGTGTTGACGCCCGCCCGCTTGAGGCAGTTGAATGCCCTAACCGACAGGTCAAGCTCTTCAATGGTCATCTCAAGGGCCTTCTCCTTGCCGGAATCCTCCTTCTTCTCGAGGATTTCGGTCGAGAAGGTCTCGTCGGAAAGGTCGACGAAATGGTTGAGTTGTCTATTGAGGATCTTGGCCGCCAGACTCACCGCTTCCTTGGCGGAAATGGTGCCGTCTGTCCAGACCTCGAGGGTCAGCTTGTCATAATCGGTAATCTGCTCCACGCGGGTGTTTTCCACCGTATAGTTGACCTTGAGCACCGGCGTGTAGATGCTATCCACCGCAATGGTTCCGATCGGGGCTTTTTCCAGCTCTGTGGCTTTATTGCGCTCGGCAGGCACATAGCCTTGACCCTTCTTGAGCACAATCTCCATCGAAAGGTGACCGCCTTCGCCTACCGATGCGATATGCATCCCCGGGTCGAGAATCTCCACCTCGGAGTCGCAGATGATGGAGCCAGCCGTAACCTCACATTCTCCTTCTGCATCGATGCGAACCATCTTGGGTCCGTCACAGTGCAGCTTGGCAATGAGGCCCTTGATGTTGAGAATGATCTCGGTAACATCCTCCTTAACCCCGTCCACCGTCGAAAACTCGTGCTGAATACCATCGATCTTGATCGAAATCACAGCCACACCGGGAAGCGAGGAGAGAAGCACGCGTCGAAGACTGTTGCCCATTGTCGTGCCAAAGCCGCGGTCAAGTGGCTCTGCCACGAAGCGTCCAAATCGACCATCGTGGGACATTTGCATCGTTTCGACCTTGGGCTCAATAATTTTAACCATAAAAACCCTCCCTTTCGAGCAGTCCTAATAGACCGCTTCGTGTCGTTCCCCTGCTGATTGACAAAAAGGGCTTACTTGGAATAAAGCTCAACGATCATCTGCTCCTCGACATCGATGTCGATCTCCTCACGACGAGGCAGTGCAATGATCTTGCCGGACATATTGGCCCGGTCGAGGTCCAGCCACTTGGGAACGGGGCGGGAGCCGAATTTTTCAATGACAGCCTTGATTTTGTCACTGTTGCGGCTTTTTTCGCTGACAGCCACCACATCGCCGGCCTTGAGCAGCGCAGAGCAAATGTTGACGCGATGTCCATTGACCGTGTAATGACCATGGCGAACGAGCTGGCGCGCTTCCTTGCGGGATGAGGCAAATCCTAGACGATAAACAACATTGTCCAGACGAGATTCCAGCATCTGCAGCAGATTGTCGCCGGTAATGCCCGACTTGGCCGCCGCTTTCTCAAAATAACCAGCAAACTGGTTCTCGAGAACGCCATAATAACGCCGGGCGCTCTGCTTGGCACGAAGCTGAAGTCCGTACTCCGAAGTTTTCTTGCGTCCCTTGCCATGCTGACCGGGCAGAGATGCTCTGCGGGTCACGGCGCACTTGTTGGTGTAGCAGCGCTCACCCTTCAAAAAGAGTTTTTTATTCTCTCTGCGGCAAAGTCTGCACACCGCTGCGGTATATCTTGCCATATTTCTTTTGCACCTCCAATATTCGGGAATTATACACGTCTCCGCTTGGGGGGACGGCAACCATTGTGGGGGATCGGGGTGACATCCTTGATCAGGCTGACCTCAAGTCCTGCGGCCTGAAGCGCACGAATGGCAGCTTCACGTCCCGAGCCGGGGCCCTTGACATACACTTCCACCGATTTGAGGCCGTGTTCCATGGCAGCCTTCGCAGCCGTCTCTGCGGCGCTCTGCGCAGCAAATGGAGTGGATTTTCTTGAGCCGCGAAAGCCCAATCCGCCGGACGAAGCCCATGACAGTGCGTTGCCCTGCGTATCCGTAATGGTCACAATGGTGTTGTTAAAGGTGGACTGGATATGCGCGGCGCCCTTCTCGATATTCTTACGCTCGCGGCGTCTTGTGCGGGTAACAGCGCCTTTTTTTGTCTGCTTGGCCATCTCTCATATCCCTCCCTTACTTCTTCTTGTTGGCGATGGTTTTCTTGGGGCCTTTTCTGGTACGAGCGTTGGTCTTGGAGCGCTGTCCGCGCACCGGCAGACCCTTTCTGTGGCGGATGCCGCGGTAGCATCCGATTTCTACAAGACGCTTAATGTTCAGCTGTACGCGGGAGCGCAGATCGCCCTCAACCGGTAGGTTTCGGTCGATATACTCGCGCAGCTTTGCTTCGTCGTCTTCGGTGAGATTCTTGACTCTGGTGTCGGGGTTGACGCCCGTCGCCTTG
>JAVVPJ010000037.1:250-8336 GCA_036655815.1 Oscillospiraceae bacterium | reverse complement strand
GCCTCGCGCAACATGTCCGGCACCTCAAGATCACGGGTTATAATATAGGCGGGTGCGCCCAGCGCAAACAGTTTGTCCAAACGCTCATAGGCAATCGGCTCCTCCAGCTGTGCCAGATAGGTCATTTCACTTTTTCCCAGAACTTGCACCCGTTCCGCGTCAAATACATCAAAAAAGCCTGCCAGTTGAAGCCCCGGACGGTTGACATCGCTGGAATGTACCAGAATCTCCTCAAGTGGGCGTGGTGTATAGATGGTTTCTACGTTGAGCTCTTCAAGCAGCCGAGCCAGCGTAATATGAAATTTCGTACTCATACCGAAAGCGTCCCCGTTCTTATCGCGGCCGCTTTGGAAACGGCCACTCATTTTAATAGTATTATACTAAAATTTTAGGCTTTTTTCAAACGAAAAATCCCCTGCTAAAAAAGTTGTGGTTTCGCCTGTTTGATGATATACTAATTGGCGATATACTACAAGAGAGAGAAAACGCTTTTGGCCATTTCTGACCTAGCGCGCTCTCTAAAAAATAAAATGAATGCAGAGGGCAACAGCTATGCGCATCGCCATTTTTGCTGAAACCTACCTTCCTTATATGAACGGTGTCGTAACCCACATCAAAATTTTGCGTGATGGTCTCATGCATCATGGCCACGAAGTGCTCATTGTCACTGCTGACAAAGATGTGCATGAGCATGTGATTGAAGATGGTGTTTTGCGTTGTCCCGCGCTGGAATTTAAAAAGATCTATGGCTATGGGATCTCCAACCCTGTGAGCAACACCCGTCGCCACATGATTCGTGATTTCAATCCAGATATTATTCATATCCAGCAGGAGTTTTCGATTGGCTATGCCGGAATTCGAGCGGCACGGGCATTAGACATTCCGCTGGTCTATACCTTGCACACCATGTATGACGACTATGTTTATTACATTGCGCCATGGCCTTTGACCGACGTTGTAACCCGAATCTCGCATCGATACATTCGTTTCATTGCGCGACGCAGCGATATCATCACCGGACCCTCCAAAAAATGTGTGGACTATTTGCAGAATGCCGGCGTCCACCGCAAGGTATATGTCATTCCTAATTCTGTAGAATTTAATCGCTTTGGGCCTGATATTGTCAGTGAGGAAGACCGTTTGGCCTTGCGTGCGCGTCTCTCCATTCCGGCCGATTCCTTCGTTGCCTGCTTCTGCGGACGGATTGGCAAAGAGAAGGGAATTGACAACCTGTTAAAGCTCTGGAAGAATCAGACCCGCCCTGAGGAAAACCTGTATCTGCTGATCATCGGAAGTGGGCCATATCTCAACGAGTTTCAGGCGCTCGCAGTCGAACTTGGCATCTCCGACCGCGTCATCTTCACCGGTGCCGTTCCCCACGATGAGCTGGCGCCCTATTACAGTGCCAGTGACATTTACACCACAGCTTCCCTCTCAGAGATGTATTCCATCTCAATGCTGGAAGCACAAGCTTCCGGGCTGCCTGTAATCCAGCGGCTAGATCCCGAAAACAAAGATCAGATTCAGGTTGGCATCAACGGATGGCTCTTTGAATCAGCGGAACAATTTGGGACACTGGTACACACGCTGCAAAGCAAATCCCCCGTGGAAAAGCGTGAGCTTCGCACCAGCGTTCGTGAATCGGTGCGGGAGCGCGGCGAGGACAGCATTGCCCAGTACTTGTTGGATCTCTACGAACTGGCAATTGAGCGCCATCGCAAGGCGCCGCGCCACTTTCCTCTCAATGAGCAGTAAAACTCAAGCGGCGAAGCATCTCGGAAACGAGCGCCTCGCCGCATTGTAATGTCACACCTTTTGAAGTGTACCAAGGCTAGCAGCCTTGAGATATGCGTTGATAAAGCCGTCTAATTCCCCATCCATCACAGCGCTGATATTTCCCACCTCAAAACCGGTGCGATGATCTTTCGCAAGCGTGTAGGGCATGAACACATAGGAGCGAATCTGGCTGCCCCAGCCAATTTCCTTCTGCACACCCTTGATGTCTTCAACATGATCAAGATGTTCCCGCTCCTTGATCTCGATTAGTTTGGAACGTAGCATCTTCATTGCGACCTCACGGTTCTGATGCTGACTGCGTTCATTCTGACAGGCTACCACGACGCCTGTGGGAATGTGCGTGATGCGGATTGCGGATTCTGTTTTATTAACATGCTGACCTCCCGCTCCCCCCGAGCGATAGGTATCCACCTTAAGATCCTCATCTCTGATGTCAATTTGCACAGAATCGTCAATTTCCGGCATGACCTCGAGCGATGCAAAGGATGTGTGACGTCGCCCCGAAGCGTCAAATGGTGAGATCCGCACCAGCCGATGCACGCCATTTTCCGACTTGAGATAGCCATAGGCGTTTAGGCCCTCGATGAGAATACAGGCACTTTTCAATCCGGCGTCGTCTCCGTCCAGATAATCGAGAAGCTTATATTTAAAACCATGGCGCTCGCTCCAGCGCGTATACATACGATAGAGCATTTGTGCCCAATCCTGCGCCTCTGTGCCACCAGCTCCTGCATGAAAAGTTAAAATTGCATTTTTCCCGTCATATGTGCCAGACAAAAGGGTTGAGAGATGCATTTCCTCCATCTTCACGCGATATAGGTCCATAGAAGCCTTTATTTCTGGCAATACGCTTTCATCATCCTCTTCCTGCGCAATCTCCAGCATTGTCATGGCATCGTCATATCCACTGCGCAGCTTGTCATACTGCTCGATTCGACTTTTGAGTTGTTTGGATTGCTGCAGCACCTTCTGCGATTTCTGCAAATCATCCCAAAATCCCGTTTCTGCCGTTTGTTCTTCCAACACGGCCACCTGCTTTTTCATGCCTTCGTAGTCAATCGCCTCGGCCAAGTCGATCAATTCCGGCTCAGTATCCTCCAGAGACAGTCGCAGTTCCTCCAGTTGCAGCATTGCAATCATCCTTCATTCTTAATATCTTGACTATTATACGGGATAATGCTCATGATGTAAAGATGAAACACATCCAATTCACAATTCCTTTCTTGTGCTTTGATACGCAATGCGATATAATAAATAAGAATAATTTAAAATTGGTACCGGTTCGCATTGCAGCCGGGTCAGTCAAGGAAAACGGCGTTCTCGCCGCGTAAGGGGGACTCTTTTATGAACTTTATTGGTACTTCCTGCGTCCAGTGTGGGCATGCATTTGAAGACGGAGACGACGTTGTGGTCTGTCCAGAATGCGGTGCGCCCCACCACCGTAGTTGTTATCGCGATCTTGGCCATTGTGCATTGTCAAACCAGCATGCATCTGATTTTGCATGGCAGGCACCGACCGATCCTGCTGTCGCAGCAGGAAAACACACAGTAGTTTGCCCATCCTGTAACACTGTCAATCCCAAGGATTCCGTCTTTTGTCAAATGTGTGGCACTAGGCTGGACAAACCCTTGACTGAGCAGCAAAACGAGCATCATACAGATGCTCCACCTGCGTCCAATGCCTTTGGCTTTGGCACAGCAGACTCAGATGACGCCAATGCGCAATGGGAGGTTTCCGGCATCTCAGCACGTGAAATTTCGACCTATGTTGGAAATAGCACTTTTTATTTTCTGCGACAGTTTCAGATGCTAATGCGCACCAAGTTCAATATTAGCTGGAACTGGGCCGCTTTTATGTTCCAACATTTTTATTTTTTCTATCGCAAGATGTATCTCATTGGGATTGGCGTGATGGTATTGACCCTCATCATTGATATTCCCGCCACTCTCTACTCCATCGAATTTTTTAAATCTCAGTATGTTGCAGATGCCATCGTTAACACGTCTCTCATGGCTGCTGTCGAGCAGATGTTGCCAATGCTTCAATTCTTCAATGTTGCCATGCGGTCGCTATGTGCCCTGTTTGCCAATAAGTTTTTTCTGCGAAAAGCATTGTCTGATATCACCTGTGCCCGCACCAGCGCCGGCCCATCCGGCGTTGAGTGTCGTGATTACTATGTTTCATTGTATACCCGCGGACGTCCCAATCTGCTGATCATCGGCCTGGTGATTGGGATTTATCTTCTTGGCTCGTCAGCGCTCGCCACCTATCTGCTTACCATGGCTGGAATTTCATAATATGGAAGGACGACAAATATGAAGGTACGCAAAGCTGTAATCCCTGCCGCAGGTCTGGGCACAAGAGTCCTTCCTGCCTCCAAGGCCATTCCCAAGGAAATGCTGCCAATCGTGGATAAGCCTGCCATTCAGTATATTGTGGAAGAAGCCGCCGCCGCAGGAATCACCGATATTCTGATTATCACTGGACGTGGCAAAGGCGCTATCGAAGACCAGTTTGATCGGGCCCCTGAGTTAGAGGCACATCTTCTTCGTCACAACAAAATCGAATTGTATCAAGAAATTGTCGCTGCGTCCCAATTGGCAAATATCCAGTACGTTCGCCAGCAGGAAACCCGCGGTCTTGGGCATGCCGTACTTTGTGCCAAAAGTTTTGTTGGAAATGAGCCATTTGTTGTAATGTATGGTGATGATGTGGTGCTCGGACCCGTTTCCGCAGCAGGTGAGCTCTGTGCCGCCTATGAGTGTACAGGGCGTTCTGTACTGGGCGTTAAAAAGGTTTCGCTCGACCAGATCGGCCGCTACAGCTCCGTGCGTTATGAGACCGCGCCCGATGGTACGATGCTGGTCAGTGATATGGTTGAAAAGCCATCACCCGATGAAGTACTCTCTCCCTATGCCATTCTGGGACGCGTGTTGCTCACCCCTGACATATTTGATATTCTGGAAACTACGCCGCCAGGCGCCGGTGGCGAAATTCAGTTAACCGACGCCATGCGCACAATGGCTCGCCGTAACGCAATGGCTGCTGTCGAGTACAGCGGCACACGTTTCGACATGGGAAACAAGCTGGGAATTATTGAAGCCACTTTGGCCGAAGCACTCACCCGCCCTGATCTTAGGGGCGGCGTGTCGGAATTGATTCTCCGGCTTGCTGCTGCGTTATAAGAAGATTGGTTACGCTTTCGGGTTGCATAGAGTCCTCTCAGAAGGAGCAGCTCAAGCTGCAATCAAAGTTGTGTCAGTGATGCAAAACCATGCCTCCGGCTTCAGTCACATTCCAATAGGGGCATTTTGCAAATACGCCAACGGTGGGCAGGTCGATCGGTGGGTAGTGAGGTTTTGCGATCTACTGGTTTGTTTTTATGTGACTTTTTTCAGGGTTTCTTCTGTTTCGGGTATGGTGTATCCTTCGGCATCTCAATTTCTTCACCCAATGTCGCGATAGCAGTTGTGAATTTCCCATGGGTCAGTACAAGATCTTTTTGCCCCCCTCTCCAACCTCAACCTGCTCAATGCAGAGATGTGCAGCTCCACGGTCGGCTTGTGGATGATTGTGCACTGCTTTGTCTGGTCCGCAAACGCACTGATTTTGGTGCATGAGGCTTTGAAAATGTCCAGCTCTTCTTCCTATTTTGGGTTGAAGGGCTGGACTTCTTGTTACTCCATCAGATCATTGTCACTGGGCCGATGAATCGCCTCGTTTGGACTTTTATCCACAAGACCAGTGGTTCATAACCTGCAAGCCATCGATCGCTGTGAAAACGATAACTTCACAGCGACCGCTTTTCTGTGTGTAGGGTGGCTCGAATCGTGTCCAATGGATGGGTTTCATACATGTCACACGCATACTTTGCCCCTACTCAAAATATGGCATTAAGCCCTCCATGTTAAGTCGAGGGCCCCGGATGGCAAGGGATTTGGCAGAAAATTTCTTCTCCACGCTCACAACAGGGTGTATCTCTCAACAGTAAATTCAGCCTTTTGTCTTTTCCAGGGGTTCTATTCTTGTCTTACGATTGCATTGAAAGTCAATGATTTGGTGTCGCACTTTCTCTGAAATCTGGACGAATTTTCTTGATGGATAGGCAAGATAATAGCCTTGCAGATATTGCACGCCATAGGCCAGCAGTATCTCCATCTCTGCCTGTGTTTCGACCCCCTCTCCAATCACTGCGATATGATAGCGGTCTGCATATTCCATAATGCTCTTCACAATTTGACGTCTATTCTCATCTTGATCAAGGTTACGCACAATTCCCTGATCAATTTTGAGGTAATCGGGAGAAATGGACAAGAGCGTCGCCTCTCCATTGTATCCGGATCCAAAATCGTCCAGCGCAACCTGTGCATTCCAAGCCTCGATGATCGCGCTTTTGGCGCGGGTAATATGTCCATCTGGCTTTTCCTCTTCTGTTAATTCCACCACAATTCTGGAAAGATAGCAACCATATGTCTTCTCAATGAGGGTAATATCAGCGCTGTCAAGGATCTGGTTGGGGATGGAATTTAAAAACAGCTTTTCTTTGCCCTGTGCCGGACTGCGTTCAGCAAACGCCTCAACCGCCTTAAATAGGGTCAATCGCTCAATTTCATAAAGCTTTGACTGTGAATGCGCTACAGCCAAAACATCCAACGGCGAGGCAAAAAGTGGTGAAGTTGGACGCATCAGCGCCTCGTAGGCAAAAATGGAGCCATCATGCGCATCAACAATTGCCTGAAAATCATAACGTACCATTTGCTCCTCAATCAGGCGGTTGAGTTCCTCTTTGTTGTTGAGCAGGAAGCTTTCCCTATCATAGTTATCTTGATTGAACTCGGAAAAGCGCCCCTTTGTTGTATGCTTCACACGATACATCGCAAAATCAGCGTAGCGGATCAGTTGCGAAAAAACAGCGGCATCCTGTGGATACCAAGAAATGCCCGCCGAAACACGAATTCTGGTCTGTGCACCATCGGGCAAATGCATCTTCGTTGTACGCAAGTCATGTTCAATGGCTGTGATTTCCTGCGCGATTTCGTCATGGTTCTCACCACAGATGAAAACGTAGAATTCGTCACCTGACATTCTCGCCGTCAATACACATTTGCTTGTGTGTTTGCGCAACACCAGTGCCGTCTCATAGAGATAGGCGTCCCCGGTGTCATGCCCATAAGTATCATTGATATACTTCAAGTTATCGAGATCCATCATCACCATGGCGGCAATCTGAATCTTTTCGCTCTTCATCAGTTCTCCCACCTGCTTTTGAAAAGCGCGACGATTTTGAAGCATAGTGAGCGAATCATAATCACGCTCATATTCCAGACGTTTTCGCTGCAACACCTCTGTCGTCACATCACTGACTACGCCCAAAATTCTCTCGGCGCTCTTCATCACCTGCATACGCACCCATATGTCCTTCTCCTGCGTGGGAAGCTGATAAATGGTATCGTCTTTCTGTCGCTCCGCAGGGTAATGCGACAGCGGTTCCATCTGATCGCGAAACTCTGCGACGGGTAGCACGCCACGATCGTTTGTAGGGGAAGAAATGCCTAAAACACCAAAAAATGCATCTGTGTAGCGCACCTCTTCACGTATGGGTGAATATTCAAACGCGCCTACTCGGTAACCCGCCATCGTCATAATTTTGGATAGAGTCGAATAGGATTCCGCAACGCTATGGCTCAGTGTTTCAATTGAGCTGGACAGTTCATCAATTTCCACCATATTGATTGATCCCAGTAGCACCGGACGATTTGGGTCACTTTCGCGCACTTTTCGAGCCAGTTGCGTTATGGGACGGGTCAGACGCAAACTGTTGAGCACCACACTGATCATTCCAATGAAAAATGAAACCAGCAGCGCCAACACCAAAAAGATCAGAACACTGTGATAAAGTCTGAGCAGTTTGCTATCCTGAATAATTCCGATCAGCGCCCATTGCTCGCTTTCAAAGGGTGTATTACTATTGTAAAGGTTAAGATTTTGGACACACCCATAGATCTCATTGCTTTTCTCATGCAATATTTTATAACTATCCCGGCAGACTGGTACATCCGAAACGGTCAGCACATCACACTCCGAGCCAAAGATATTTTTAAAATATGGCCCGGTAGCCATCAATATTTCAAACTCGCTGATGCCCCGATTCCGTTTTGTCAACACATAACTGCCCTGTAAATCTCCATTGATTTCGGTATATGGCAGCAATTTTGCGAGACAATCCAGCGTCATCTCCACGCCCAGAACGCCATAGGGTGTGCCATCCTCCGTCAAGAGCGGCAGCGA
>JAVVPJ010000037.1:0-240 GCA_036655815.1 Oscillospiraceae bacterium | reverse complement strand
ATAGGTGATGGCAGGTGTTCCGTTGGGATCCAATACATGTGGCGCACCCCAGTAGCCAAGGTCTTCTGCCTTCGCGCCGTGCGAGGCCAGTGCAGCGCGATAAGGCATGTAATAATAATCGTTTTTTTCGTTCGAGTGAAAGGTGAAAATTGGTTGCCAATAGGTGTCCAGCGTGATATTCTGATGTTTAAAAAATGCCATAGGAGCCCGTTCTAGCATCAGATCGGAATGATCAGCGGG
>JAVVPJ010000036.1:2606-8336 GCA_036655815.1 Oscillospiraceae bacterium | reverse complement strand
TGAGTTGGGCGTACTTGACTTCTTTGAGGCCGCCTACCCAGCCGCTGTGATGGCGGTAGAACTTTTTCTCGAGCTTGTTGCCGGTCAGAACAGCCTGCTCGGCATTGATGATGACGACATGGTCGCCACAGTCAACATTGGGGGTGAAGATTGGTTTATGCTTGCCGCGCAGCAGCACAGCGGCGGCGGCGGCGGTGCGACCGAGTGGCTTGCCAGCCGCGTCGAGCACGTACCAGTCCCGCTGGATGTCGGCTGCCTTCGGAAGAAAGGTGGACATAAAGGTTTACCTCCTGAGCGTATTGATCACATTTTTAAGTGCTGTTCTATTATAACGGGGTGTCAAGCCGCTGTCAAGCGATTATTTTAATTTAAGGGCACTACATCCCACGTTCCCTCTCTTATTCTCGCTGGTTCTCTCTCGTTTTCATGCGCCGTTCCAATACTTTAAAAATTTTTTTCATCATTGTCAAATGGCTCCAGCTCGTCAAGGGTTAGCGAATAGGCCGGAAGATACTCCTCAATAAAGAGCCTGGCCTCCGGAAGCAGAAGCGCTTCGTGGCGCAGCGTCGCCCGCCTTGCTTGGGCAAATTCGGCGTTTCCTGATTTTTCCTCCTCAATGCACTTGATGAGTGCCGAAAGCTTGTCTGCCGCCTTAATGTAGGGACGATAGACGGCCAGCAATTCATCCGGGGCGACATAGGGGGAGAAGGAATCGCGCAGATCCTCAGGCAGCATGGCCAGCAGACGCGCTGAGGCCTGCTGCTCAATGGCATCATAGGCAGTGCGAATAGAAGCGTCGTGGTACTTGACCGGCGTGGGAAGATCACCCGTCAGTATTTCCCCACAGTCGTGGTAGAGAGCCAGCAAGACCCCCTGCCCGACATCCAGTCCGCGATCCAGACGGGCATTGCCAATGGCGATGAGCGCGTGGGCCAACATGGCTGTCTCAAGGGTGTGCTCCGACAATGTTTCAGTGCGTGCACTGCGCATGAGTCCCCATCGATTAATATATTTCATTCTAGAAAGCATTGCAAAAAAACCATGCATAGCAAGCACCTCTTTAAAGAAGAATTTGGCAGTCCTGTCCGTTTGACATGCTCTGAAATCCCACTGCCATACGGGCTAGTATACCACAAACTTTGTGAAAAGCGGATTTTTCTGTGCGCAGTTCCTTAATTTATGGTATAATTTTGGAGAAAATGATCATGAATTTAAATGAGGTGAGCGGGTGACCAAACGCAGAGGCTGGCAGCCGGGGGCTGCGCAGGCTTTTTTGCTTGCGCTTGTAACAGCGGCGGCTTTTTTTGTGCCGTTGATGATCTACAACAAGGGGTATTTTCTGTTTTTAGGGGACTTTAACGTTCAACAGATTCCATTCTATCAATTGGCACACGAGGCGGTGCGCAGCGGTGAGATCTTCTGGAATTGGAGAACTGACCTCGGGGCAAACTTCATCGGTTCTTACAGCTTTTATCTTTTGTTTTCTCCGTTTTTCTGGTTGACACTTCCGTTTCCAACCGAATTTGTGCCCCACCTGATGGCGCCTCTCTTGATTCTCAAGACGGCATGCGCGTCCCTGACATCGTATCTTTACATCAAGCGCTTTGTTCGGGATCGTCGCTGGGCTGTGATCGGCGGCATGCTTTATGCCTTTTCTGGATTTATGACGTTCAATATCTTTTTTAACCACTTTCATGAGGTAGCCATTTTCTTCCCGCTGCTGCTCATCTCCTTGGAGGAACTGGTCACTCATGATCGACGGGGCTTTTTTGCCGCCATGGTGGCGGTCAACTGCCTGGTCAACTATTGGTTTTTTATCGGAGAGGTCGTTTTTGTCATTCTCTATGTCATCGTCCGCATCGCGACAGGCGGATGGGGCTGCACGTTGCGCAAGTTTATGGCGCTCTCACTTGAGGCTGTGCTAGGGGTGCTGATTGCTGCTGTCGGGTTGCTTCCGTCGGTACTTGCGCTGATCGGCAATCCCCGCACAGGCTCCGACGATCTTCTGACGGGCTGGCTCATGTGGATCTATGGCTTTAACCAGCGGCTTCCTGCGATCATTCAAAGCTTTTTCTTCCCGCCGGAAATGCCCAGTCGGCCCAATTTCTTCCCGGATATGGGGGCAAAATGGTCCTCTCTGTCCGCTTGGCTTCCTGTTTTTTCGGCATCCGGCGTCATCGCGTTTTGCCATGCACGGCGCAAGAACTTTCACAAGCGCATGATTGTCATGTCTATGATTATGGCATTGGTTCCGGTCTTTAACGCCGCGTTTGTCATGTTCAACGGCTCCTATTATGCCAGATGGTTCTATATGCCGATCCTGATGATGTGCGTGGCAACAGGCGCAGCGCTGGAGGAGCGTGAAGCTATGCGTGACGAATGGAAGAGCGGATTTTACTGGACGGCGGGCTTTGTCCTCGTCATCTCCGCCGCTGTCGCGTTTTCGCCCATCGTAAAAGAAGAGGGTAAGATGGACTTCGGATTGTATGACAATGCGGCCGGCTTCTGGCTTATTGTGCTTACGGCGATCCTTTGTCTGCTGCTGACCGCCTTGCTGATCTTTTTATGGTCGCGGCGACGGGATTTTTACCGGCTGACCTGTGCAACGCTTTCTGTCTTCATCGTGCTGTTTTCCCTCGGGTATCTCACAAGCGGGAAAAATTCTCGCACCAACGACGACTGGTTTATCCAAACAGCGCTGGGGGGACGCAAGCAGCTCACCTTGCCCAATGATGACCTGAATCGCAACTTTGAGCGCAGCGATCTTTATGACAGCATGGACAACCTGGGGATGTTCTGGGGGCTTCCCAATATTCAGTGCTTCCATTCGATCGTCCCGGCTTCCACGATGGAGTTTTATCCCGCGATCGGCATCAAACGAGATGTGTCTTCCAAACCCCCCGTATCCTATACGGCATTGCGGTCGCTGCTGTCGGTGCGTTGGCTCTTCATCGCTGAAAATGGCAGTGAGCAGGCCCCTATGCCCGATTACACCTTTGTGGGCAGCCAGATGGGCTACAATCTATATGAAAATGATCAATACATTCCCATGGGATTTGCCTATGACAAAGCGATTGGTGTGAGCGCCTGCGACAAGCTGGCCGACGAGCAAAAAAGCCGTTATATGCTTCATGCGCTGATGCTTGACGAGGAGGCGCTCGTTCGCAACATGGATCTCATCGCAGAGGAAGTCGAACCGGATTATGTGCAGTTGTCAGCTGAGGGGATCGAACAGGCCGCCGACGCGCGCCGTCGCATGGGTTGCGACACCTTTTTCACCGATCGCATGGGCTTTACCGCCACCATCAACCTGCCGGAGGAGCGGCTGGTCTTCTTCTCGGTCCCATATGAGCGGGGATGGAGCGCGACCGTTAACGAAAAACCGGCTGTAATTGAAAAGGCCAATATTGGCTTTATGGCGGTGCGCGTGCCGGCGGGCGCGACGACCATTCGCTTCGATTTTATGACCCCCGGTTTGATTGAAGGATTGAAGTTTTCCGGAATCGGTTTGGTCGCACTGTTTCTCTATCTCTTGGCCACCTGCCTGACACGGCGGGCCAGCGGATTGACGAAAGGCCCGTCGCCCAGAGGAGGAGCGCCAAGGCCGCCCATGCCAGAGGCCCCGCTCTCGCCCAATGACAGGAGAAGATTATCGCTGGAGGAATATCTTGAGACACTCGATGAGCTTCCACCCATCGAGCCTAAAAAACAGGATGGAGGCAAACAATGATGACGCTTTACCTTGTGATTCCCTGCTATAACGAGGAAGCCGTACTTCCTGAAACATCCAAGCGCCTTTTGAAAAAAATCAATGATCTCATGGATCATCAAGCCATCTCGCCACAGAGCCGCATCCTGTTTGTGGATGATGGGAGCCACGACAATACTTGGCAAATGATCGACGCACTTTCTCAGCAGAATGAACGCTTCGCAGGCGTCAAGCTTTCTCGCAATCGCGGCCATCAAAATGCGCTGTTAGCCGGGCTGACCGTTGCACTCGAACGATGTGATGCTGCCATCAGCCTGGACGCTGATTTGCAGGATGACATCGAGGCCATCGATGCGATGGTGGAACGCTTTGCCGCAGGCTGTGACATTGTTTATGGGGTGCGCTCGTCGCGCACGAGTGACAGCTTTTTTAAGCGCACAACGGCAGAGGGATTTTATCGTTTCATGCGGGCGCTGGGCGTCGATATCGTGGACAACCATGCTGATTATCGACTCATGAGCCACCGCGCTCTTGAGGCATTGATGCAGTATGAGGAATCCAATCTGTTTTTGCGCGGCATTGTGCCGCTGATCGGATACAAGACTGATATTGTCACCTATGAGAGGCATGAGCGGTTTGCGGGTGAAAGCAAATATCCCATGAAGAAGATGCTGTCCTTCGCATTTGATGGCATTACCAGCTTTTCAGTGAAACCGATTCGATTGATCACGTCCGCAGGGGTGCTGATTTTTGGTGCCAGCGTGATCGCTCTGTTTGTGCTGCTGATTTTGAAGCTGCGCGGCATTACCGTGCAGGGATGGACCACCTTGATGGGGTCCATCTGGATGCTCGGCGGCATTCAACTGCTCGCCTTGGGGATTATTGGAGAATATATCGGGAAAATCTATAAGGAAACCAAGCGGCGCCCTCGTTTTCTGGTTGACTGCATCACGCTCCGATAAAGCCTTGATTCAAAGTCATAAAAATCTGTTGACAAATTTCCGCTTCGATGCTATTATAATAGAGCTGACCGCGCGAGAGATAAGTGCGGCTTCAAGACAAGCGGATATGGCGGAATCGGCAGACGCGCTAGATTCAGGTTCTAGTGAGAGCAATCTCATGGAGGTTCAAGTCCTCTTATCCGCACCATCGACTGATCATCCGAACCTCTTCACCGTTGGTGAGGGGTTCGGATGATTGCTTTTTCTGGGCGATTTATCGCGATTGATGGATACAGCAAGGGTGGCAGTTCAAAGTCTGTGAGCTGCCACCCTTGCTCTGTTTTCAGTGTGATCTGCGTGCTGTTGTTCGAGCTTCTACTGCTCGAATTCCTGCTTGCTCTGCGCACTCTCGAAGAACCGAGGCGTAAAAGACAGCCTGATTGTGTCATGGATGGGCTTTCCGGCTTGGGGGGAGGCCATTCATGCCGCCTTCCCCCAAGCTGAGATTGGCGCCCTCAGCTTCACGACCAAGGCCATCGAAAATTCCAACCGCCAGTTGCGCAGGGTCACAAAACCCAAGAACGCCTTTGCGTGAGATGATGCGCTCATGACCCTGACCCTGCGAAACAGGGGCACTATTTTGAACCATCTCATGATTCATTCTGATTTTCATTCCAGGACTTTGGACGTTACACAAGATTTTTAATGCCTCTTTTTGTGCGCCAAAGCGCATCAGCGGCAATTGCACCCCTCCAAAGCAGATTGTAGAGGGAAAAACCCTCTGTGGGAAACAAAACGGCCCTGCCGCGCGAGGCCCACGCAGGCGTCAAGCGACCTGTCGCCCATGCCTGCGTTCTGCCGAAATTGTGATAGAATATTTCTGATCCACGGGGGATGGGGTTCGTCTGTCAGATTTTGGTGTGAGAACTTGCTGCTAAAAGAAATCCTGTCACTGTGGCTTTTTCATGTGTTCCATTTGATTTTACAATGAAGCATTTTAAAGGAGATCATCATGATGAAAAAACTTTTTACACTTGCACTTTCTGCGATGATGATGGCATGCTTCATGGCGTGCGGTCA
>JAVVPJ010000036.1:0-2596 GCA_036655815.1 Oscillospiraceae bacterium | reverse complement strand
CAACCAAAGCCCCAAGAAGCAAAAACGCCACCGTCGAGTGGTGAGGATTGCTCAGTTCAAATTTCCAATCCATTTATTGATTGCGAAAATATGGCTGCGGCAGAACAATCAGCACACTTCACATTTTCTTTACCCGCTGATTTTAAGCCAACCACCATTCGGGTCATAGAAAACAAGATGATCGAGGTGAACGCTGCGACAGGCAACCATAAAATTTGCATCAAAAAAGCCGTTGGAAACGATGACATTAGCGGCGACTACAACGTGTACAGCGAAACCAATCAGATAGAACAATCCGACAAGAAGATTCGTGTCGCAACAAAGGGCAACGATGGTGTCATCCATGTGGCTACGTGGATCAATGGAGAATATACATATAGCATCGGAAGCACTCACGGCATGACTGTTGACGAAATTACAGCTTTTGTGAACCAAATCAACTAAAGGACGGGCGGGCGCTACCATAAGGGTAGTGCCCGCCCGCGCTGGAACATGGAAAAGATGACTGTTGTGTATTGCAAGCAAATGCATCGTCGCAAAAGCCCCGCCACGCGAATTGCGTGTCGAGGCTTTCGACTGTAACACTTGGTCAATAAAGATGCAAAAGCAATCACAAGCTACTTCGTTTCTTCAAGAAGATCCTCTGGCTCATCGGAATTAATAAACATATCTTCTGTTGTTTGCTGTGCCTTTTTAAGTCTTTCGGTAATAGCGACCAGTCCTTCTAATGCCTCTATGGCAATGGACATCTGCCCTGCTAAATGAAAGTACATTGCTTTGTAATCAGCCAAGCGAACACTTCCTTAGTCAAAATACACAAAAAGCACCTTTATAGGTGCTTTCGTATGGTCTGAGTGACTGGATTTGAACCAGCGGCCTCTACCACCCCAAGGTAGCGCGCTACCAACTGCGCCACACCCAGAAATCCCAATCTGACTATATCATTATATCACGATATGATCTAGATTTCAAGAGAAATTACAAAATAATTGTTGGCTTTCTGGAACCTGTCAGCATCATTTTATAAAATCACTTCTGGCACACCTGCGCACCCGGTCTTTGCTTTTTTGAACCGCACACAAAAAGCCCCCGATCATCCAATCATCGGGGAAGCAGAGCGCCTGCACTGAAAAATTTGTACCCCTTGTCAAAGTGCCTTGGGCTTTTTGCCCAGCAGTGTCGAAAGAGCATCCGGCTCCACCGTGGCAGAATAGTAAAAGCCCTGCTCATACCGACAGCCATAGGCCATGAGTAGCGCAACCTGATTGCCTGTCTCCACCCCCTCGGCGATCAGCTTGAGGCCGAGATTGTGGGCAATGTGGATCAGGCCCTCGATCAGATGTCCGCTGCGGGGATTTGTCTCAAGCTGCCAGACAAACAGTCGGTCGAGCTTCACGACATCCACTGGAAAATCAAGAATATTATGAATGCCGAAGTAGCCGGTTCCAAAGTCATTGAGAACGATCTCCACACCGATAGCAGACAGCTCCTGCATGATCATACTGATGCGCCCAATGGAATTGATCATTGCGCTTTCGGCTAGTTCGATCGAAAAATAGCCCTGCGGAATTCGATATTCTCTGAGAATTTCAGCCATATCCTCCACAAAATGCTCCTGCAAAAGCTGCATGGGGGAGACAGGCATGGAAATGGATTCAAACCCGATCTTCTCCTTCAACAGCCGACGGATCTGACAGCATACGGCCCGAATGGCATATCTGTTGATGGCACAAATCTGACCTGAATCCTCAGCAACCGGAATCAACTCGGCTGCGCTGACGATTCCCAGCTCGGGAGACACCATCCGCAGATAGCAATCAGCGCGGGTGAAAATTCCTTTTTCGACGCAGAATGTAGGACGATAGCGTATTTCAACCTGATGCTCTTGCAGTGCTTTGCCGATCAGCTGGGAAATTCGTTGTCTCCGCCGCACAGCCTGTTGCAGTTCGTAGTCAAAGATGGTCAGCACATGAGGATCGCCTTTGCGCGAGGCCTCCGAGGTGGCGTATTCCACTCTCTTGATGAGATCCGGCACATTGTGCATCTCTTGCGAATAAAACACCAGACCCATGCTCACCAAACAGATGCAGACCATCTCCTGGATGCACCATGTGGATTCAAATCGCGCTTGAATGCGTTTCGTAATCTGCGCTGCCTGACGGTCGCTGGCGCCATCGAGCAGAATCAAGAATTCCACGCCACCATAGCGATGAACACACCCATCCGCAAGTGTGCTTAAAAATGCGTACACCTGCTCAAGCAGCAGACTGCCATAGGCGTACCCAAACGTATCATTAAACAGATTGAAGTTTTTCAAATAAAGCTTAATCACCGCGCCCTTGGGTTCCTTTGCAGCGGTCAGAGATTCCAGGTGGGTGATGGCTCCCACGGGATCCACTGTGGGCAATCCCGAAGAGGATGTGAGAAAATGGACATCCAGCGGCATGATCATCCCGTCCTTTCACCATATCATTGAGAGGAGAAACGCACCTTTCGGATATGCTAGTGCGCCTTTATCGCGGGACACCTTTGGTTGATGTCCTGAGGATTTGTCGGGACAGTGCCAGCGCGCGTCCAATCGCCGCATCCATGTTAT
>JAVVPJ010000035.1:0-8563 GCA_036655815.1 Oscillospiraceae bacterium | reverse complement strand
AGGGTGGAATGATCGTTCCTTTGGTGACTACCGCACCGGCGCCAACAATCGAGCCACGTCCAATGACGGCACCATCGAGAACAATGGCACCCATTCCGATAAGACAGCCATCCTCAACGGTGCAGGCGTGCAATACGCAGTTATGACCTACCGTGACATAATCCCCCACGATGGTGGGCAGACCGTGGGGCGCAAGTCCGCTGCGACCACTGTCAACGTGGACAGTGGCGTTATCCTGAATGTTGGAAAAGCGTCCGATCACAATGTCGTTGACGTCGCCGCGCAGCACAGCATGATACCATACGCTGGAACCTTCCAACAGGCGCACACGCCCAATGAGATAGGCTCCCGGTGCGATGAAGCAACCGGATTCGATCGTGGGGGTCACACCCTGATAGGAGATGAGTTGCGCCATGTGCTTGTCGCTTCCTTACATAATGGTGTGAACCCAACCCTCGGGTCCCTTGATTCGGCCCATCTGAATGCCAGTGAGGGTGTCATAAAGCTGATGTAGGACAGGTCCCATCTCATCCATGCCGCTGGGGAAGAAAATATCTTCACCATGGTCGTGTACGAGACCCACAGGAGAAATGACAGCGGCGGTGCCGCACAGTCCACATTCGGAAAAGCTTCTGATTTCGTCAAACGCAATTTCGCGCTCTTCCACAGCAAGACCCAGATACTCCTTGGCAACCGTCATGAGCGAGCGGCGGGTAATGGAGGGTAGAATGGTGCTCGATTTCGGGGTTATAACCTTTTGATCCTTGGTTACAAAAATGAAATTTGCGCCGCCTGTCTCCTCAACAAAAGTACGCGTGCGGGCGTCGAGATACATGTTTTCGGCGAAGCCCTGACTTTTGGCAAGTTTTGCGGGGTATAAGCTCATGGCGTAGTTGAGGCCCGCCTTGATATGGCCAGTGCCATGAGGAGCCGCCCGGTCATAGTCACTGACCATGATTTTGATGGGTTTGGCGCCGCCTTTGAAGTAAGGCCCAACGGGGCTACAGAAAAGTCGGAACATATATTCTGACGAGGGACCTACCCCAATGATGGGGCCGATGCCGGACATATAGGGGCGCAGATAAAGCGTTGCACCTGAGCCATAGGGTGGCACCCAGGCGCTATTGGCGCGCACCACTTTTTCCACCGCTTCGACAAAACGCTCTACAGGGAAAACAGGCATCAGCAGACGCTGACAGGAATCAGCCAGACGTTGAGCATTGAGATGGGGGCGGAAGCAAACGATGTGTTCGTCTGGGGTGGTGTAGGCTTTCAGACCCTCAAAGCAGGTCTGTGCATATTGAAGCACACCGGCAGATTCGTTCATTGTGATGTTGGGGTCATCAACCAGAGCGCCGTCGTCCCATACGCCGTCGCGCCAGAAGGAGACATAGCGGTGGTCAGTGGGCTGATAGGCAAAGCTGAGGTTGCCCCAGTCAATCTTTTTCTTATCCATGGATATATTCCCCTTTCGTGCTGTCTTTCGTACACTTTAGCACACCAAAGTGCAGAAACAAAACCAATTTTATTATAGTCCGACGACGGCAAGGTGTCAAAACAAATTTGGCCGATGAAAATGAGATTCAAAAAAGCCTGCTCAGGGATTGGCATTGCAACCCCGAACAGGCTTTGTGCGGATTTCAATCCCACGTCATTGACGCGCGCCAGATTGATCGATTCATCTATCGAAAAATGTGAACGCGGAGAAGCGTCATCACGAGAGAAGATCCGCTTTGTGGCTCCAGGTGAGCCATTGGAGAGAGGCTATTCACTACTCATACCGCAGAGCCTCAATGGGATCGAGACGAGACGCTTTGTTCGCAGGGTAAAAACCGAAGAATACGCCGATGGCCATAGAGAAGCTAACGGCAATGAGCACAATAGGAAGAGAGGGCCACCCGGATACCCCGAGCAACGACGAACCGAAATGCCCCAATGCGGTGCCTAGCAGCACACCAAAGATACCGCCAATCAGGCAGATAATCATGGATTCAACGATAAACTGAACACGAATGGCGCTGTTTTTGGCACCGAGCGCTTTGCGCGTACCAATTTCACGGGTTCGCTCCGTGACAGAAACCAGCATGATGTTCATCACACCGATACCGCCGACCAGCAAAGAAATGGCTGCAATAACGCTGATGGCCATTTTCATGGAGTCCATCATTGAGGTCATCTGTCCAATCATGCTGGCCATGCTCTCGCCACGCAATTCAACATATTTGTTCCCTCGGTAAAATTTGGTGTTGAAATAATGAGCCGTCTGCTCGGCGAAGGCGGTACTGTCGGCCACCGCATCGGTGGCCTTGACCTGTAACCCATAGTAGCCATCGGACGGCGCATTGAGGACAATCTTTTTGGCGGTGGTAATGGGAATGAAGACTGTGGAGGTGGTGTCACCCACCATGCCGCTCATAAATCCCGTCACCTCATAACGGTAGACCCCGACGACAGAAAAGGTGTAGGTTCCCTGTGCCAGACGCATCTTGATTTCACGGCCAAGTGCATCATGGGGAGAGATGCCGGGAAATAATTTCTCAATAAATCGATCGGAAATCACGGCGACATTTTTGGCACCGCCAATCTCTCGATCATTGAGAAAGTGGCCCGCAACAATGTCTACATTTTGGATCTTGATGGCATCGGCATTGGTGCCCACGACGTCGCCGTTGGCCTGATTGCGGCCGTTGATCGCCTGCCCGTTGCCAACACCGGACGAAACGGCCCATGCGGCGACTTTCCCTTCAAAGGCAGAGAGATACTGAGAAATCATATCATCGGTAATATAATCGTTCTTTCCCCATTCGTGTGCGTAGTCGATGTTGCCGTTTTCGTCTGGCTTGTTATCGAGGTAGACCTGAATGGAGTTGGCACCCATGTCGTTTAAGAGGCCCGCGACCGAACCGGTCATGGCATCGCCCACCGTGACGATGGCGATGACTGAAGAGATGCCGATGATAATGCCCAGCATGGTCAAAAGGGCGCGCATCTTGTTGGCGCACAATCCCAAAAGGGCCAAACGAATATTTTCACGAAGATTCATGTGGGGCTCCCCCCTTTGCGGACATCAACAATCCGTCCATCGGACAATGTGACAATGCGCTGGCATTCATTGGCCAATTCTGGGTTGTGGGTGATGAGCACGATGGTTTTTCCCTCGTCGTGGTGTAGCCGGTGAAAAAGATCCATGACCAGACGCCCGGTTTGCGAGTCCAGCGCGCCGGTCGGTTCGTCTGCCAGCAGAATGGCTGGATTGTTGGCCATGGCACGCGCGATGGCGACGCGCTGCTTTTGTCCACCGGAAAGTTCGTTTGGCAGATGTGCAGAGCGGTCGGCCATGCCCACTTGATCGAGCAATGCGCGGGCGCGCTGGAGACGATGCGCCCGCGGCAAACCAGCATAAAGCATAGGCAGCTCTACGTTAGCCAGTGCCGAGGTGCGGGCGATGAGGTTGAAGGTCTGAAAGACAAATCCGATTTTATGGTTGCGAATTTCAGAAAGCCGATCGTCCGGCACAGCACGCATCGGAACGCCGTCGAGAATATAATCCCCTTTTGTGGGGCGGTCGAGCGCGCCAATGATGTTCATGAGTGTGGATTTTCCAGATCCGGAAGCACCAACCACTGCGACAAACTCTCCCTCTGAAACGGTGAGATCAATGCCCCGCAAGATCTCCAACTCATTGGGCTGCCCAATATAAAACCGTTTGACAATGCCGCGCATGTCAATGATGTTGCGCGTTGACTCCATGACGTTACCCCTTCCGCGCGAGGGTTGCGACCTCAGCGCCCGGTGTTACCGCAGCGGGGGTGGTGATAACAAGATCACCCTCTGCAAGGCTGTCGGAGGCGATCTCAACGGAAAAATCAGTTTCCAGCCCCGTCGTAACCGGAACCGGCTCGGCATGCAGAACACCTTTGGCATCCGCTCGCGCAACATACACAATCGCTTGGCCCTTGTCATCGGTGCTCACCGCGTCGATGGGAAGTGCCAAAATGTCATCTTTTTTCGCCAAAATGAGGGAAAGACGCACGGTCATGCCCACGCGCAGTCCGCTGTCTGGCGTCGCAAGCGTCACATCGGCCTCAAACTCGACATTTCCACTCGATTGCGTCGAACCGTCGGCTGCTTTGGTGGCGGCGGGAGAGATGCGGGAAAGCGTGCCGTCAAATTCGGTTTCCCCGGTGGCGTCGGATTTCACTGCGGCGGGAAGTCCCACCTCGACCGTCGCAATGTCATATTCGCGAATGGAAGTTTTCACCACAAGATGGTTGAGATCCTCCACGATAAACAGCAGGCCACTTCCGGGTGCGCCGATCTTAGCGTAAATGGCAGTCACCACCCCATCAATGGGAGCCTTGATCGTGGAATCCCCAATGGCGCTGATCAGCTTCTTGGCGGTGAGCTGGTCGGCGGTCATGTCACCGGAAAGCTTGGCCCGTTCGATGGAGTCGGTCAGCGTTTTGAGAGCGCGATTGGCCTCCTGTTGCGCGACCTCACGGTTTTGCAGTGCATTTTCATAGATCAAGCGGGAGTCCTGCACTGCTTTGCCAAAACTAGACATGTCGGTACTGTAGAAATTATAGGCTTCTTTCCATGCGCGCAGGGCCAGCTGATAGGCCTCCTGCTTGGCAAGACAATCAGCGCTATGTACGGAGGAATGGCCAACATTTGCCTTGCAGGCGACAGCGGACTCCTCCATTTCACGCCGGGCGGCGTTCATTGCTTTTTCTGTTCGATAGACCTCTTCGTCGGCCTTGTCAATGTCCTGATCATTGTCATTGTAGTTGCGACGTGCTTCCGAGAGGTTTTTGGAAGCGGTGGCAACGGATTGCTCGGCCGATACGAGAGGTGCATACATTCCGTTTTGCAGGTCTGACAACATGTCATTGTACTGCTTTTCGGCGGCGGCCAGCGCAATGGCGTCGGTTTTGGCTCCTACGCTTAACGTGGCGTTTTTGATGGCCAGTTCAGTTTCGAGATCGGTGATATCCAGCTGCGCGAGCACGTCGCCCGCCTTTACGGCGTCGCCAACCTGGACATCAATGCGGTTCACCAGCCCCGTTTGGGACGAATAGACTCGAGATTGGCTGGCACTTTCAATGCGTCCGCTGAGATTGATGGCCTTTTCAAGGCTGGTTTTAGCCAAAGCGGTTGTTTCGACAGGCAGTGCAGTGCTGTGGGGCATCAGCTTCCAAACAACCAGAACGGCGATCACTAACGCAACGATAATCAGGATAATCCGGCGGCGTCGGGGCTTCTTTTTTGTAAAGCGTGCAATGTCCCCCTGCGCATCGTCCAACCCCGGCGTGGCTGAACTGTCCTTCTCGAGGGCTGTTGTAGTTTTACTCATAGGTCAGGCTCCTTCCCGCTGCGACGGGTTAAGCCGCAACGAATGTACTAAATGAACTAATACAGGTAGAATACCATAATCGTCAAAAAAACGCAACATATGTTGTGTGAATTTTCCGAAAAGAATCAATATTCCGCGATTTTGAAGCGAGAAAAGCCTTTTATTGAGACATCTCACTGCGAACATAGTAACGCGGTATGCGCTGCGATATGCCGCAGAAGATTTCGTAAGATACGGTTTGTGCCGCTTGGGCCAGCACGTCGGCAGACAGCGTTTCGGTTCCGTCACATCCAAAGACAGTCACCACGTCGCCGAGCGCAACCCCCGGAATCTCGGTGACATCAAGCATACACATGTCCATGCAGATGCGCCCCACTTGCGGAGCACGACGGCCATGCACCAACATATCAAACTTTCCAGAGGCGATGCGTGGCAGTCCGTCAGCATAGCCGATGGCCAATGTCGCGATGCGTCTGGGCTGATCTGCCTTCCACATTCGTCCATAGCTTACTGTCTCACCGCTATTCATGGTTTTGAGCTGTGTCACGATTGTGCGCAGACTCATCACCGGCGTGAGCGGAATATGGAGCGGGAGTGAACGGTCAGGAGAGGCACCATAAAGCAGAATCCCGGGGCGCACCGCATCTAGTTGCATGGCAGGAAAGCGCAGCAGTGCTGCGCTGTTGGCGCAGTGCCACATGGGAATCGAGAGCCCACGTGCGGACAGCGCACGGCGAAAGTGGATGAAGCAGGAAAACTGAGCATTGGTGTAGGCATCCTCCGACGGCGTGTCGGCAACAGCAAAGTGGGTGAACGCGCCCACAATACACAACGGTTCCAGTGCGGCAATGGCAAGCGCATCATCAACTGCCTGCGGGAGGTCACGCACCGCGCCAAGCCCTAGACGGCACATTCCGGTATCAATCGCCAGATGGACGTCAACAGTGTTCTCGCCCAGCGCTGCGGCATACTGCTTCGCTACCGACAGATCGCCTACTGACAGCATTATCTTTTGAGCCGCCAGCGTGGGAACCAGCTCAGGCGGTGCGACACCCAGCACCAGAATAGGTTGGGAAATTCCGCTGCGACGCAACGAGAAGGCTTCATCGGGCGTAGCCACTGCAAAACAGCGTGCGCCAAGCGCTGCCAGCTCAGGCGCCAGCGCCGTGGCACCATGCCCATAGGCGTCTGCCTTGATGACAGCCATCGGCAATGCGCTGCCCGCAAGGGTGCCGATGAGACGAAAATTTGACTCCAGCGCATCAAGGTCGATCTCGGCCCAAGCACGTCGCTCAAAGGTCATATGAAGAGACTGCAAGATTCATCACTCTCCCAATTGAGGCCGCCTGACAGAGGCGGAAATATTCTTAACCGCAATTGTAACACAATCTTTCCGGGGTGAAAAGAGAAAATGAGGCAGATCCGCTGGAATTGAAGCGAAGGGGGATTGCAAATTACGCTTGCATTTGATATAATTCTCCATATCAATTAAATAAGGGGTGCTGGTTGAGAACCGGCTGAGATGAGGCGATAAAACGTCTCAAACCCTCGAACCTGATCTGGGTAATGCCAGCGTAGGAAAGCATCGCATCTTCTTTGCCTTCATTCGCAGGTGTACTCGGAGCGAATTGAATAGCGAAGGAGTTTTTTTATGTCAAACAGCAAAAAGACCCGTGTCCTCGTCGAATGTGCGCTGATGATCGCCTTGTCGACAGTGCTCTCCAAGCTGGAGATCCCGATTTGGATTCATGGAGGGTCGATCACTGCGGTCAGCATGTTGCCTATTTTGCTGATCAGCTATCGCCACGGTGCAAAATGGGGTGTGGGAACGGCTTTTGCCCATAGTCTGCTTCAAATGGCAATGGGATTTCAGAATGTGCTCTATTGCAAGACACTGTCTAGCCAGATCATTTGCATCCTTCTTGATTATATCGTGGCGTTTACGGTGCTGGGGCTGGCGGCCATGTTTGGCCGGCCTCTCAAAAATAGGACGGGACAGATTGCGATGGGAAGCAGCGTTGCCATCGCAATTCGCTTTGTGTGCAGTTTCATCAGCGGAATTGTGCTGTGGGGAGAATATGCACCCGCGGGTACGCCGGTGTGGGTGTACTCGCTGCTTTATAATGGCGGCTATATGCTTCCCGAACTGATCCTCACGGTGTGCGCGGCACTGTTGCTTTACCGAGCGGCTCCCAAAGTTTTTGAGAACTGATAGGACGCACGCTAATGGCAATGCAAGTTCTTTTTGCGGTGCTTTTCCTTCGCTTGCTCTGCGCAGGCATTGCGGATGGGACAGCCATCCCCTGCACAAATCGATTTCGCAACGAGAACAGCCTTAGATGCAGTTGCCTTTTCGCTCAAGAGCGGTTTGCACACCAAACGGATCGTGTTTCCCCATCAGCGAGCGGCTGTTGTAAAATGAATTTTCATTTTACAACAGCCGCTTTGAATCACAACAAAGATCTGAGCAAAGCCACGGGAATGCGCGTGCACCTTGTTCTCGCTACCCTGGCATTGAAAACGGGCAGAAAAAACATGTGCCAAGTTGCTTGAACCCTGCAAATTAGTACTGCCTTGTCGCCATTACGGCGCCGCCGATTGGCGTTGGGGCTGCGGCTGGCGGACGTTCGTTGGGCGTAACGGTGGTGCCACCCATACCCTCACCACTGGGCAGATCCATTTGATTGCCCTCACTGACGCTCGTGCCGTTAACGGGAAGCATCTCAGCCTTGGTGAGTGACAAATAGAGCCAAACCCCACATCCCAGCAAGGCACACAGAAAGATAACGCGCAGCAGGGGTGGAAGCGCCGTCTGATTTTCGGGGTCCGGATAGCGAACCGAGGCATAGAGTTTTCCTAGAATAATCCCGACCACTGCGGCAGCGAGCATGATCCCGATTGTAACCATTATGGCATGCCCCCAAGGTGGGAGTTTCCCTATCAGCGTAGCGACCACACCGGCAGTTTCATCCGTTGCGCTGCCCATTGCGCCGGACATGTCGGTGTCGGGCATCCCAACCGCCATTTTTAACAACATCTGTGTCAACCTCCTGCTACATACTCAATATTCTTTCTCAGCATACAGGAATCTATGGATAAAGTAAACGATAGATTCCTCATCTACACGGAATAAGTGTGGAGACCGGGAAGATTTGTTTCAGTTTCAGTCAAAATATTTTTGTTTTTGTCTAAAGTGGGTTGATTCTTTTG
>JAVVPJ010000034.1:0-8663 GCA_036655815.1 Oscillospiraceae bacterium | reverse complement strand
TTTATCAGGGGACAGAGCTTAATTTTGATGTTCCTTTCGAGAGGGCCACGATGACGGAACTGGTACTGCGCTATGCAGGCGTGGATTTTGACGCCATTTGCACTCTTGAGGAAGCGAAGGCTGCGGCCGCTGCCCATCATGTGGAGGTTGAGCCGCATTTTGGTGTCGGCAAGATCCTTCAGGCATTTTTTGATGAATTTGTCGAGAAGAATATTGTGCAACCTACGTTTGTGACAGAGTATCCGGTGGAAATCTCACCCTTGGCCAAGCGTATGCCACAAAAACCGGGATTTACTGAGCGCTTTGAGCTG
Source organism: Oscillospiraceae bacterium (assembly GCA_036655815.1). GTDB lineage: Bacteria > Bacillota > Clostridia > Oscillospirales > Ruminococcaceae > Yanshouia. The sequence continues at coordinate 8,352 of JAVVPJ010000034.1, read as the reverse complement.
TTTATTTTAGGACGTGAATATGCCAATGCATTTTCTGAACTGAATGATCCGATCGACCAGCGCGCGCGTTTTGAGCAACAGGCAGAGGCCAAGCGCAAGGGAGATGACGAGGCCTGCGACATTGACGAGGATTATTTGACAGCAATGGAATATGGCCTTCCTCCTACAGGGGGGCTGGGCATTGGCGTTGACCGCTTTGTCATGTTATTGACCGATGCGGCGTCCATCCGTGACGTGCTGCTGTTTCCTACCATGAGACTGCTGCCGACAAAAACCGAATAAATATTCATGATGGAGGCGTAAAACGCCTCCATCTTTTGCGAATTGTAAAAGAAGTACTGTTTAAAAGCATTACGGAAACAGAATATTGTAGGGATTGTAGAACCTGTTTGGCATACTTTACAATGTTATGCCGCTGCGGTATAATGCAATGAGGAAACTGGCGAATTGTAACAATTATACGAATGATTGCATAATATTCACATTCTTGGGGAGGGCGATCTATGTCGATTTATAATGCGGACAAAGCGTGGCTTCTGCTGGCAGATGGCACAGTCTACGAGGGTCGGTCGTTTGGTGCCGAGGGTACAACCATTGGGGAAGTGGTGTTCACCACTGGGATGACAGGCTGTCAGGAAACGCTCACCGATCCCAGCTTTTACGGCCAGATTGCCGTGCAGACCTTCCCACTGATTGGGAACTACGGGACGAACGATGAGGATGTCGAGAGCGACTTTGTGATTATGAAGGGCTATATTGTGCGGGAGTGGTGTGATTCACCCTCCAACTTCCGCGCCAAGGAGCGCATCGACGCGTTCTTAAAGCAGAACAACACCATAGGCCTTTTTGACATCGACACGCGCAGCCTCACTCGCCGCTTGCGTGAAAACGGTGTGATGAATGGAGCCATTACGACCGACGAACCAACGGCTGCCCGTCGCGATGCCCTGATGGCCGAGATTGATGCATACCGCGTGACAGGCGCGGTGGATGCAATTTCGTGTCGTATGGCGAAGCTGTACCCCGCTTGCGGCGAAACCCGCTACCGTGTGGCACTTTACGATTTCGGATACAAGCGCAATATTCGTGAAAGCCTGCGTCAACGGGGCTGTGATGTCATTGTGGTACCGGCTCGCACCACTGCGAAGGGAATCCGCGAACTTGGGGTGGATGGCATTTTGCTTTCAAACGGCCCGGGAAATCCCAACGAGAATCTGGAGATCATTGAAAATCTACGGGAGTTGGCTACGACAGGGATTCCCATCATGGGGGTGTGTCTGGGGCACCAGTTGCTGGCACTTGCGATGGGTGGAAAGACGCAAAAGATGCACTATGGACACCGGGGTGGAAACCAGCCAGTCCTTGATCTGGCGCGGGGACGCACTTTTGTAACGACGCAAAATCATGGGTATGTTGTAATTCCGGAATCGCTGGATGCATCGGTTGCTGTGATGAGCCATGTCAATGCCAACGAGGCGTCTTGCGAGGGGATGCGCTATTTGCAGATTCCGGCTTTTACAGTGCAGTTTCACCCGGAAGCCAGTGCAGGGCCGGTTGACACCGCATATTTGTTCGACGATTTTCTTTTGATGATGGACCAGGCAAGGGAGGACCACAACGATGCCGCTGCGCAGTGATATCAAAAAGGTTCTGGTGATCGGATCAGGGCCTATCGTAATCGGACAGGCTGCCGAATTTGACTATGCCGGAACACAGGCATGCCGTGCCCTCAAGGAAGAGGGCCTTGAAGTGGTACTCATCAACTCCAACCCCGCGACCATTATGACGGACAGAGCGCTTGCTGATCGCATTTACATTGAGCCTTTGAATCTGGAGACGGTCAAGCGGGTCATCGAGCTGGAAAAACCGGACAGCGTACTTTCTACATTAGGTGGCCAAACTGGATTGACACTCTCCATGCAGCTTGCGAAGGATGGCTTCCTTGATCAGATGGGGGTGCATCTTTTGGGTGCACGTCCCGAAACCATTGACAAGGCTGAGGATCGGCAGATGTTCAAGGATACCATGGAGTCGATTCAGCAGCCCTGTATCCCCTCCAAAGTGGTGACTGACATTGATGCGGCGCTTACTTTTGCCGATGAGATTGGCTATCCCGTCATTGTGAGGCCTGCTTTCACGCTTGGTGGAACGGGCGGTGGAATTGCCAGCGAGGTTGACGATCTGCGTGCCATTGCCAAGGGCGGGTTGCGTGCCTCGCCGATTCACCAAATTCTAGTTGAACGCTGCGTTTCGGGCTGGAAAGAGATCGAATTCGAGGTCATTCGTGATTCCAAGGGCAATCTCATCACAGTTTGCTCCATGGAGAATGTGGATCCGGTAGGCATTCACACCGGAGATTCGGTGGTCGTTGCCCCTGCTGTTACATTAGCAGATAAGGAATACCAGATGTTGCGTTCATCTGCGCTCACAATTGTGGATACGCTGGGCGTTGAGGGGGGATGCAATGTTCAGTTTGCTCTGAATCCGGATTCCTTTGAGTACGCTGTCATTGAGGTCAATCCCCGGGTGTCACGTTCGTCGGCGCTTGCATCCAAAGCGACGGGGTATCCCATCGCTAAGGTGGCAACCAAAATCGCAATCGGGTATACCCTCGATGAAATTGTCAATGCGGTGACAGGTTGTACCTACGCCTGCTTTGAACCAGCCATTGACTACCTTGTGGTCAAATTTCCTCGCTGGCCCTTTGACAAGTTTGTCTATGGTGAGAAAAAGCTGGGTACGCAGATGAAGGCAACCGGCGAGGTCATGTGCATCGGAACTTCCTTTGAGCAGGCCATCATGAAGGCGTCTCAGTCGGTTGAACTGAAACTGGAGTCGATGCGCTCCCCCAAGCTGGCGCACGAGAGTGATGAAGAAATCTTTAAGCGTGTGCAAATGCCGGATGACACGCGGCTGTTTGCGGTCTATGAGGCCATCTGGCGTGGCATTGAGGATGTTGAGGAGATCTTTCGCATCACCCGCATTGATCGCTGGTTCCTCTATAAATTCCAGAATCTAGCCAACATGGAGAAGCGCATAGAGGCTGGAAATCTGACAGCCGAGGTCTATCAGCGGGCCAAAAAAATGGGATTTCTGGACCGGACTATCGAGCGGCTGTCCGGTTGTGACACAGCACCGTTCTATCGCCCGGCGGTTTACAAGATGGTGGATACCTGTGCCGGGGAGTTCCCCGCCGAAACCCCCTATTTTTACTCCACCTACGATGATGAGAACGAGGCCGCAGAGTTTTTGGAGCGGCATCCCTCGGACAAGAAGCGTGTGCTGGTCTTCGGCTCGGGCCCCATTCGCATTGGACAAGGCATTGAGTTTGACTATTGCTCAGTACATTGCGTTTGGGCGCTCAAGGAAGCAGGATGCGAGGCGGTGATTCTCAATTGCAATCCAGAAACTGTTTCGACCGATTTTGACACGGCCGACCGACTCTATTTTGATCCGCTGACCACTGAGAGCGTGGACAGTGTGCTGGCGACTGAACATCCGTGGGGAGCGGTGGTACAGTTTGGCGGACAAACTGCGATTGGCTTGACGCGCCATCTTCAGAATCGTGGAATCCGCATTCTGGGCACCGGAGCAGATTCTATCGATGCCGCCGAGGATCGTGAGCGTTTTGACGAGATTCTGGAGCAGTGTGCGATTCCCCGACCCAAGGGACACACCGTCATGACGACCCAGGAAGCGCTTGCGGCGGCTTTGGATTTGGGATATCCTGTTCTGATTCGACCTTCTTACGTCTTAGGTGGGCAGAATATGATCATTGCGTACACCAACGACCAAATTGAAGAATATATGGGCATTATTCTGGCGGGGGGGCTGGAAAACCCCGTGTTGGTGGACAAGTATATCATGGGTACAGAGGTTGAGGTGGACGCCATCTGTGATGGAACCGATTATCTGATTCCCGGTATCATGGAGCATGTGGAACGTGCCGGAATCCATTCGGGAGATTCCATCTCGGTTTATCCCTGTCGCACCCTGTCGGAGCGTGTTCGCAATACCATTGTGCGATACACCGGACTTTTGGCTCGCGCGCTCAAGGTCATCGGGATGGTGAACGTGCAGTATGTTGTACAAAACGGAGAGGTCTATGTCATTGAAGTCAATCCCCGTTCGTCCCGCACAGTGCCCTATATCAGCAAAGTCACCGGTGTGCCGATGGTTGATCTTGCAACCCGCATCCTTCTGGGAGAAAGTCTAAAAGAGCAAGGCTATGGAACCGGGCTTTATCCAAATTCGCCCTATGTTGCCGTCAAAGTGCCGGTGTTCAGCTTTGAAAAGCTAGCCGGAGTTGATGTTCACCTTGGTCCAGAGATGAAATCCACTGGAGAGGTGCTGGGACTGGCCAAAACATTTGAAGAGGCGCTTCTGAAGGGGCTGGTGGCGGCGGGCTATAAGTTGGAAACACGCGGCGGCGTATTGATCACGGTGCGTGACACGGATAAGCCAGAAATCATCGCCATAGCGGAAAAATTCGAGAGATTGGGATTCGAACTATATGCGACGCACGGAACGGCGCTGACGCTCAATCAACACATGGTGGCAGCCAATTCTGTGCGTAAAATGAGCGAGCCTTCTCCCAACGTTCTAGATCTGTTGGAATCGGGCAAGATCAGCTATGTGATCTCAACCTCGCAGGGTGGATCCAACCCCAAACAGCACGAATCGGTGCGACTGCGGCGCTACGCCGTGGAACGTGCCATTCCATGCCTGACCGCACTTGATACGGCGGTGGCGTTGGCAGATTGTCTGGCGACGGGCCGCAGTATGAAAGATTTGGAACTTCTGAGCATCACGGATCTGTAGGGGAGAACATTGAAACATCAGCAGCTCTTTGGTGTATGAAAGCGCACAATGATCGCAAAAGGCCTTCTTTTCTGGAATCGGACTCCAGAAAAGAAGGCCTTTTTTAAAAAAATCAAGTATTACTTCAAAAATGAGGAAGGTTTGGGAACCTCTCTTGCATATGATGAAATAAGATATACCCAATCAACGCGTTCCAAAGAGAGGGGTGCAACAAGCTGAATTGCAAATCTCAGACACTCCTGTTTTCATCCGTGCATGACGCCCTAGCATGGCGACTAAGCCGAAATAATTGGTATGCGCAATCAGACAACAGCGTCTGGTATCAGTCGTCGCTTGCCAAAATTATACTCGACCAGACGTCGACCGGCGCCGATCAGGCGATAGATGCGCAGCATCTCAGCGGTAGCACATAGTTTATCTGCCAAATTCACCACGGCCGATTCACGATGGCGTGGGATGCGACGCAACGTAATGGGCCACATGTGATTGGAAATAATATCTTTTTCAAGCTCTGACAGACCATGGATTTCGGCGTTATGCAACGCCATCTGTGGGTGAATCAGCAGACGCTCCCAAGGGCCAATGGTTGTGGCAGACCAGTCACAGAGGTAAAGGTCATGCAAGAGGCCGGCACGCGCAGCGGCCACATAGTCCAAGCCCCAACGACGGCAGAGCGCAAAACTCAGGTAAGACACAAAGACGCAATGATCCAGACAGCTTACCCCGCCGGCATGTTGGCAAATGTGATCCATGTCCTGTACGTCAGGCTGCGCGATCAGATCGGAAATGCACCGGCGAAACTCATCCATGGTTTGAATATTCCACATTGGATTGGCGTTCCCCCTTTTCATTTTGTTTTTTGGTATTCTATAGTATAGACTTTTCCTGCGGAATGCGCAAGCATAATATTAAAAGCCCGATATTTAACCAGCTAAAGTCAATTGTGCAGTTTCACAACAATCAACGGGAAAACATTTGGAGATTCATACAAATTATCGACTTTCATCTCAGCGGTTTCTGACTTTGTAGAAGAAAATATCATATCAAAAAGATTAAAAAGCCCAAAAAATGGCTTTCTAACAGCATTCTAAACTTGACAAAGTCTATTGCTTTGCATAAGATGGAAATTATCGCGGCAAACTAAGACTTCATGGGCATGATTGCCACTTCACACAAAAAGGGGCTTTTTATGACAGACATCAAACGGCAGCTTGGCAGTACAATGCGAGAAGTTCGCAGAATACTGTGTGGCCGTTCGCTGTGGGCCTGCCTGCTGGCCATTTCTATTTCGGGCATTTTACTCTATATCGTGGATCACACTAAGGCAGTCTATATTCGAGATGGTGCGATGACAACATTGTGCTATACCCTCAAAACAGAACCGGAAAAAATTTTGGATAACAATGGGATTGTCACCATGGCGTTTGATCTGGTTGACTTTTCGGGATTTGAAGGCAAGCTGGGCGTGATCAGCATCAAGCGTGCTTTTCCTGTGAATATTCAAGTGGATGGGGAACAGCGTAGGATCATGACGACAGAGATCACTGTGGGCGAACTTCTCAAGCAGCAGGGCATTGTGATGGGAGACTATGATACCATCAACATTGCGCCGGTGCTCTATCTTTCACCGGGAGACAATATCGTGATTGAGCGGGTGGAGGTGCATACAAGCACAATGGAGGAGGGGATTCCATATGAGGTGGTCTACAAGGAAAACAGTCTGCTTCCACCCGGGAGGACGCGCACGCTCATTCCTGGAAAAAATGGAAAACGCGTACAGAATTATACTGAACGTATTGTAGACGGGATAGTACAGCAACGGGAAATGGTAGGCGATCCGATTATCGTATGCCCCCCAACCAATCATTTGGTGTTGCGCGGGGCCAATGTGCCAGTGTCAAAGCTTGATTTTGGCATTCAACTGGATGCATCGGGCGCACCAAAGCACTACAAAAAGGTGATGACCAATCAAGTCTGCACAGGATATTCTGCGGGAAATGGCGCCCACGGTGCGTCGAACATGACCCTTCAGGATGGGCATGTTGCTGTGCGTGCCCATGAAATCCCCTATGGGACCAAGTTGTATATTACCAGTGCCGATGGCAGCTTTGTATATGGTTGTGCCATTGCAGCCGACACCGGAACCGGATTGATGGAACATATCATTGATATTGATCTCTTTTATGAGACTTATGATGAAAGCTGCATCAACGGGCGCAAATATCTCAATGTTTATATTTTGGATTAGGGAGAAAAGCAGTGAGATGAGTGGAGAATGTCAAAATGGAACATGATGGCATGAAATCAGCGCCGGCATTTTCCACCTCGCTGTGTGAGAGGCCATTAGCACATGCAACGTGAGATAAAAACTCTTCAGTCAGGTCAAAACAAACCTTGCATTTGGCATGTGTCATGCTACAATAGAACATGCGATTTTAAATGATCAGCATATGCCAAAAGGAGAAACATTTCATGAATCAAAAAATTCTCGCCAGCATCCTGGTGCTGGGCCTCTTGATGGTCGGATGCGCCAAGGATACGTCGCCCCGGTCCTCAACATCTGCCCCAGAAGAGGTTCCCACACAGAGCAATGCCGCACCACAAAAGGAAAGTCCTCCCGATTCCAAGCCCACCGCCACTTGGGCTTCCGGAGAACTCCCACAGTTTGCCGCTCCCGCCAAGGGGACTCCTATTGTCACACTGCACACCAGCATGGGCGACGTCAAAATCATGCTCTTCCCACAGGCTGCGCCGCTGTCCGTGGAGAACTTTGTGACTCATTGCAAGGATGGATACTATGATGGGGTGCTCTTTCATCGCGTGATCAGCGACTTTATGGTTCAGAGTGGTTCGCCGAAGGGAGATGGAATCAGCGGAGAGAGTATTTGGAATGCGCCCTTTGCAGATGAATTTTCGGACAACCTTTACAATTTTAGAGGGGCCCTTTCGATGGCCAACTCCAATGATCCGGCTTCGGGACGATATGGAACCAATGGAAGCCAGTTCTTTATCGTGCAGACAGGACCTGCCAAGGTAGGGTTTACCGCTGATCAGGACGTGGGCGTGATGGGTGCCCTGTTACAGGCGCGAGAGGTATATGGCGGGTATATGAAGTTGTATGAAAAAGCCAAAACCCCCTCATCCGAGCAGGAGATGAACGAATATATCAGCACACTCAATGCGGAGCTGTCGTCACGTCTTGCGACGGGACTAACCGATGTCGACCGCGCCACATTTCAACCGGTGGTAGAGAAATACCGTGCCGTGGGCGGCGCACCCTCACTGGATTTTCGCCATACCGTATTTGGACAGGTTATGGAAGGAATGGATATTGTGGATGCGATTTCTGCCGTTGATGTGGTAGATGACGGAAGCGGAAATGTCACGCGGCCTAAAACAGATGTTGTCATTCGTTCCACCACAGTCGAAACGGCGCAATAAAAGGAATCCTGACTTTTTACAATTCAATAGAGGCGTTGCATAGGCAAGGCACACTCAGGGTTGAGATCGCACACCGTCAAGGTTGCTGTC
>JAVVPJ010000033.1:1776-8774 GCA_036655815.1 Oscillospiraceae bacterium | reverse complement strand
CTTCGGCATAATCCTTTCCGTTTTCAAGGCAGAACGCAACAATTTCTACGCGTTCTTCCTGCGTTGTCTTTCGTCCCTTGGTCATATAGATCCCACTCCCTTGACCACCGCTTGTGCGGAGTTCTTTATGACCATTATACTGCTTAATCCAATTGCGCAGTTGAGTCCTTGAGTAAATTTTGAACCTTCTGCAAATTTCTTCGTGACTTCCACTGCCGGACAGATATGCCTTCACGGCTGCTCGCTTAGTTTCCTCGCTGTAATTCCGTTGCTTGCTCTTGTGCAATAGTCCCTCTGCTCCAAAGGTTTGATAGATACTTACCCAGTCTCGTAATGTTGTTCCCCCGATGCACAACTTTTTCTGCCAACTGACGCTGCTACCATCTCCACACAGGTATCCTTCCACCGCCTTGATTTTTTCTTCCGGTGATATTTTCGTTCTGTACATAACAATGCCCCCCATAAAGTAGTCTCGAAATCTTTTTGTTATTTCGAGTGTCTACCTTATGGGGAGCATATCACCCTATAGAGGGAAAGGCTATCTCGGTTTCTTTGTGCAGTGCTACTGCAACAGCTCTCTTTTTACGAGAAACAGTTAATACTTCTAAAGTTTACTTCTTCAGCCAACTCATCATGCGACGAAGCTGTGCGCCGACCTTCTCAACGGGATGCTCCGCCTCCATCCGGCGGCAAGACAGGAACTTGGCACGACGTCCAGCACGGTTTTCCGCAATCCACTCGGAAGCAAATGTACCATCCTGAATCTCATTCAGAACTTTCTTCATTTCCTTACGAGTGTCTTGCGTGATGATGCGCTTGCCCGTGCGATAGTCACCATACTCGGCGGTATCAGAAATGGAATAGCGCATCATGGCAAATCCGCCCGAGTTGATGAGATCCACAATCAGCTTCATCTCGTGGACGCACTCGAAATAAGCCATTTCGGGGGCGTATCCCGCCTCAACCAGTGTATCAAATCCAGCCTTCATCAGTTCAGTGACACCGCCGCACAGCACGGCCTGCTCACCAAACAGATCCGTCTCCGTCTCCTCCTTGAAGGTCGTTTCAATGATACCGGCACGTCCTGCACCAATGCCGGAGGCATAGGCTAGCGCATATTCACGTGCCTTTCCGGAGGCATCCTGATGAATGGCGATAAGCGAGGGAACGCCTTTGCCCTCCTGATACTGGCTGCGCACCGTGTGGCCGGGTCCCTTGGGGGCCACCATGATGACGTCAACCCCGGCAGGTGCAACGATCTGGTTATAATGAATGTTAAAGCCATGGGCAAACATCAACACGTTGCCAGCGGTCAGGTTTGGGGCAACAGATTCCTCATAAATGTCGGCGGCCTTCTCATCGGGCACCAGCATCATCACAAAATCTCCCGCACGGGCGGCGGCCGAAACATCCATGACGGTCAGGCCAGCAGCAGTGGCCTTTTCCCAGTTGGCAGAACCGGGGCGTAAACCGACAATGACATTGGCTCCCGATTCCTTGAGATTCAGGGCGTGTGCATGTCCCTGACTGCCATAGCCCAGAATGGAAATCACTTTACCATCCAGCAAGTTCAATTTGCAATCGTTGTCATAATACATTTTTACCATTGTAATCTCTCCTCTAATCATTTGATGTGGGCGTTTGCCCCGGCAATGTAAGCTGGTATCCCTTGGGAAGGCCTCGTTCGAGCGCGGTGGCGCCGGTGCGGCATATCTCAACAATGGGATATCGTCGTATAACTTCCATGAAAGCATCGAGCTTTTGAGGTGTTCCCGTCAGCTCTATGACCATGGTTGATACCGAAAGATCGATGATCTGCGCGCCGTAAATATCGCAGACCTCGTGAATGGCGCTTCGCGTCTGATCATTGGCCTCCAGCTTGATCAGCAGCAATTCACGGTAGAGACTTTTGCCTTGCGGAAGCAGATATACATCGATAGTTTCCTGCAACTTGGCGGTCTGCTGTATCACCTGCCTCATGGTATCCTCGTCTCCCTCGACAACGACCGTCATGCGGGAAATAAGCGGATCGTCCGTCGCTGAAACGGTGAGTGATTCGATGTTGTAGCCCCTCTGCCCAAACAGGCTGGACACACGAGCCAATACTCCTGCGTGGTTTTTGACCATCACGGTAAGTACTTGTTGTTCTTTCAAGTGGCAAGCCCCCATTTTTTATCTATTGCGCAGAGGTCAAAACATCCCTAATGGTTGCACCGGAAGCAATCATAGGAAACACCATTTCATCCGGATCAATGGCGCAGTCAATGACGGCGGGGCGACCTGAGGCAAGCGCTTTTTGCATGCAGGTGGTAAACTCATCGACCGTCGAAGCGCGAAACCCCAGCGCACCGAAAGCCTCAGCCAACTTCACGAAATCCGTCTTTCGATGCAAGCTGGTATTGGAATAGCGCTTATCGTAGAACAATGTCTGCCACTGGCGCACCATCCCCAAAACCCCATTGTTCATAATCACTGTGATGATGGGAAGATTGTTGGAAACAGAAGTGCATAGTTCATTGCAGTTCATGTGAAAGCTTCCATCGCCGGTGATGTGGACAACACGCCGATCCGGGCAGCCAACCTGCGCGCCGATGGCGGCCCCATAACCGAAGCCCATCGTGCCGAGTCCTCCTGAGGTGAGGAAGGAACGAGGACGGGTGCGTTTGCAGTATTGAGCCGCCCACATTTGATGCTGTCCGACATCAGTCACAATAATGGCATCCTCACCCACCTGCTCTGACAGAATATCGATGACCTGATGTGGATGCAGAAAGCCGTCGCTTGATGATGGGTGAAAATCCTTTTCACGCCATGTGTCGATCTGTGCGCGCCATTCCCGTCGTTCGTTGGGGTGCACCAGGGGAAGCAGGGCAGCCAATACCGTTTTTACATCTCCCACCAGTGAGTAATCAATGTGCAGGTTCTTATTGATTTCGGAGGCGTCAATGTCGATCTGCACAATTTTGGCAGACTTGGCAAAGTCGGTAGGGCAAGTTGCAACGCGATCGGAGAAGCGCGCTCCGATGACCACAAGCGCGTCGGCGGCATCCACGGCCAACCCGCTGGAAATATTGCCATGCATCCCAATGAGGCCCATATTCATGTCGTCCCTACAGGACAGCACCCCCGTGCCCATGATGGTGTGACAGGCTGGGATTCCCGCCTTATGTACCAAATCATAAACCAGCTCGGACGCGCAGGAGGCGATAACGCCACCTCCAAAATGTACCACCGGCCGCTTGGCCTCATTGATCACAGTGGCAATCTCAGCCAAGATCTGCGCATCAGGCGCCGCCTGCGGGGGCGTGACCTGTGGCGACGTACTGGGGGTGAATTCGCACAGTGCTGCCGTCACATCCTTTGTGATGTCCACCAACACGGGGCCGGGTCTTCCGGTGATCGCAATTCTGAATGCCTCCCGCAACGTATCTGCCAGTTCCTCAACGCGGCGCACAACAGCGTTGTGCCGCGTGATTGGCATAGTAATCCCAGCGATATATACCTCCTGAAAGCTGTCGCAACCGATCAGATCATTGGCAACGTTGGCGGTGATGGCAACCATTGGCACAGAATCCATGTATGCCGTTGCAATTCCGGTCACAAGGTTGGTGCTTCCCGGGCCGGAAGTCGCAAGGACTACACCGGTGCGTCCGGTCGCGCGGGCGTAGCCGTCAGCCGCATGAGCCGCCCCCTGTTCGTGGGCCGTGATGATGTGGCGCAGTCGATGGCTGTTTTTGTATAACTCATCATAAATATTGAGTATAGTACCACCCGGGTATCCAAACAACGTATCAACGCCCTGTTCACACAGAACTTCAATGACGATTTGCGCTCCGGTCATCTGCATATGGCGTTCCCTATCTTTCTTCCATCAAAATAAAACAGCCCATGCCTCTATTGTAAAAGAGACAAAGGCTGTAAAGCGCTCTGTGGTACCACTCTAATTGCCACCCCATAGGGGGCGACCTCTCTGCCGCGTCCGCTATCACAACGAACACGTGGCCTTCGATAACGCGGGCCTTGCGTCCGAGCCTACTTGAGGACACCCTCGTTCGGTCGGCTGCTCGGGGATGACTTTCGCTCCGCCTCAAACACCGTCTCTCACTCTTCAACGGCTCTCTGTGGTTCAAAGCATACGGGGCTACTCTTCCCGTCACTGCATTTTGATGTATTGCTCTTTATTATACCAGCTTGCTCGCAAAAGTCAATTGCATATTTTTATGTATTTCTAATAATCGCTTCAAATCAGTTTGTATAAATTAAACAGACTGATCAATGACTTCCATCGATTTGAAGCCGCCCCATGACCTCTCCAATCGATTCTCCTATAATCAAATTGGCTCTGCCATCCATACCCGTCGGCGCGCGATTGATGAGCACCAGACGTTCGCCGCTGTAAAACCGAAGGAGCCCTGCCGCCGGATAGACCACCAGACTGGTTCCACCCACAATCACCATATCTGCCTCGGACAACGCCCGAATTGCCTGCGACATAACTGCATCGTCCAGTCCTTCTTCATAGAGCACCACATCCGGTCGCACAATGCCTCCGCATGAGCACCGGGGAATCCCGGATGTGTTTTGCAGCCACGTAAGTGAATACTGTTTGCCGCAGCAAACACAATAGTTACGCCACACCGAGCCGTGCAACTCCAATACATGGCGGCTGCCAGCTGCCTGATGCAATCCGTCAATATTCTGCGTGATCACGGCGGTGAGTTTTTCTGCCGCCTCAAGCGCCGCCAAGGCCCGATGAGCCGCATTGGGCTTTGCGTCCGGAAACAGCAACTTATCGCGATGAAACGCAAAGAACTCCTCGGGGTGTCTCTCAAAAAAGCTGTGACTGAGCATGACTTCCGGCGGGTAAGGGTATTTTTTGCTGTATATCCCATCCACACTGCGAAAATCAGGGATTCCGCTTTCAGTAGAAACCCCTGCACCGCCAAAAAACACAATGTGGTTGCTTTGATCAACCATCTGCTGGAAACGCGCCATCCATTCCATCCGAAATCCCCCTGTTATGATACCTTTTTTGTCAGCATAGCACTTTGAGGCATAAGGTGCAAGACATCGCATGAGACAAAGATTAAGGCGCAACAACAGGATATGACCAGGGTATCATGTTGCTCGGGGACATCCTCTTTTCAATGTGCGGATTTTTTATGGAGCACATGCGCCGCTGCAGGCTTTAAGGAACGCTCCAAAAACATTCTGCTGTGCCGTGCTGTCTGACATGCACTCGGGATGCCACTGCACCCCCATCATAAAGTGATTTCCGGGCAATTCAAACGCTTCGATCACGCCATCCTGCGACCATGCCGTCTCTATTAGACCGGATGCCAGCCTGCAGATGCCCTGATGGTGGAAGGAATTGACACCCAAATCCTGTGTGCCCACCGCCTCAGCAAGACGGCTCTTTCCCAGCAGCTTCACCCGGTGGGTGACCGCTTCGCGGGGAAACATGGAAAGCTGATGGGCTAAATAGCCGTTCTTCTCAAGATCCTGATAAAGCGAACCGCCCAACGCCACATTGAGCACCTGCATGCCGCGGCAGATGCCCAGCACCGGCATTTGCGCCGACAACGCTACCCGGACAGCAGCCAGCTCAAAAGCATCATAGTGGGGCTGTACGAAATCAAGCTCTCGCACAGGGCGCTGCCCATAGAGTGTCGGATCCAAATCCCCACCACCCGGAAGCAGTAGGCCATCCACCCGCGAGAGCGCTTCCTCGACCATCGCGGGATTGCAAGAAGAAGGAAGTAGGAGCGCGATACCTCCTGCCCGCTCGACAGCGTCCACATAAGCGGATGAAAGCTGATGAATGAGCGGCGGGGGCAGAGGCGAATTGAAATTTTTACTAAGGGTGCCAAGTGAGCAGGTAATAGCGATCACATCGCTCATATTATCACTCCTCGTCGATTCTTTGTGTTGCAAGTATATGGCGCACCGCCACATATTTTCCTCTTCGTGAATAGTATAGCCATGGGGAGGGCTTTGCTTGAATGATGTTATTACGATTTCCGAACTCGCTTTGACTTATCAATCGGCCGAGGGCGAGATTGAGGCCATATCCAACGTTTCCTTTTCAGTTGAGCAGGGCGAGTTTGTCAGCCTGATCGGTCCGTCTGGCTGTGGCAAATCGACGCTGCTTTCGATCCTTGCAGGACTGCTTGCCCCCACAGGTGGCCGCATGTCCATCCAAAACGGAGACAGCATTGGCTATATGCTGCAAAAGGACAGTCTGTTCCCTTGGCGCACCATCCGGCAAAATGTGCTGCTGGGACTGGACATTACGGGACGGAACACACCCAAAACGGTTGCCTATGCGGATCAATTGCTTTCCACCTACGGACTGTCAGACTTTGGCGACAGCTTTCCAGGGCAGCTTTCCGGAGGTATGCGACAGCGCTGTGCCCTGATTCGCACACTGGTTGTACGACCGACGCTGCTGCTGCTCGATGAACCATTTTCGGCGCTCGACTATCAGACGCGTCTCGCCGTTTCAGACGATATCCGTTCCATTATCCGGCACGAGGGCAAGACGGCGCTGATGGTCACACATGATATTTCAGAGGCAGTAAGTATGTCAGATCGCGTTATTGTGCTCACCAAACGCCCCGCCATGGTCAAATCCATCTACCCCATCGTATGGGCTGACGGGCCGGGAAGCCCTCTTGAATGCCGGGAACGAGAGGAATTTCGAGGTTACTTCAACCAGATCTGGAGGGATATTGATGTGCATCTCTGAACTTTCGCCCGCGCGAAAACGGTGGCTACACCGGCAGCGGGGGCAACGTCTGATGATTGCTGCCGCCAAGGTGAGCCTGCTGCTCGGATTTGTCCTGCTGTGGGAGACTGCCGCGCGCCAGGGCTGGATTGATCCGTTTATCACCAGCTCCCCTACACGGCTGTGGAATACCATTACGAGACTGACCGCGTCAGGCGCGCTGTGGCTGCATTTGGGCGTCACAACCCTGGAAGCGGTAGCCGGTTTTGTT
>JAVVPJ010000033.1:0-1766 GCA_036655815.1 Oscillospiraceae bacterium | reverse complement strand
CTTGGAACCATCTTGGGAACGCTCATCGCCATCGGACTATGGTGTTCCCCCTTCGCCTGCAAGGTGCTTGAACCTTATCTGGTGGTGCTCAACGCGCTCCCCAAAATTGCACTCGGCCCTATTTTTATTATTTGGATCGGAGCAGGCACCGCCGCCATCGTAGCCATTGCGCTGTCTATTTCCCTTGTTGTGACCATTTTGGAAGTCTTAGGAGGATTTTTGCGCACCGATGAGGAGATGATCCGGTTGGTGCGCACCTTCGGCGCAGGACGTTGGCAAATTTTATATCGCGTGGTGTTGCCCTCCAATCTGCCCACCATCATCGGTTCACTAAAAATCAACGTCGGCATGTCGTGGGTCGGAGTCATTGTGGGAGAATTTTTGATTTCCAAGGCGGGGCTGGGCTATCTCATTGTCTATGGCAGTCAGGTTTTTCAGCTTGATCTTGTAATGGCCAGTGTTGTGATCCTTTCAGTTGTGGCGACTTTGATGTTCCTTTGCATACAATGGATTGAACAATGGTTGCAGCGTCGCCGCAGCAGCCATTCAACCGATAGGAGGCTGACTATATGAAAAAAGTTTTCACTCTCATGCTTTCACTCATGCTGACGCTAGCATTGGCCGGATGCAGTATCGAAGGCCCTCCACCTCTGAAAAAAGTTACTGTGAGTGAGGTGGCACGCAGTGTCTTCTATGCGCCGCAGTATGTCGCCATCAATCAGGGCTTCTTTGAAGAGGAAGGGCTTTCGATTGAGCTCCTCACCGGACAGGGTGCTGACAAGGTCATGACGGCCGTTGTCGCGGGTCAGGCAGACATCGGGTTTTCCGGACCGGAGGCGGCCATCTATGTTGCAAACGAAGGGCGCAACAATTACGCAGTGGTGTTCGCACAGGTTACCAAGCGGGATGGGTCCTTTATTGTGGGTCATGAAAAAGCCGAACCTTTTCAGTGGGAAATGCTGCGTGGGAAACACATCCTCGGTGGACGTCAGGGCGGTGTTCCTGAGATGACGCTCGAGTATGTTCTGCGCAAAAACGGCCTTGAGCCGGGACGCGACATCAATGTCGATACCAGCGTTCAGTTTGCCCTGATGGCCGGAGCCTTCACGGGCGGTACGGCTGACTATACCACCCTCTTTGAACCCACTGCGTCGATGGTGGAAATGGAGGGCAAAGGTTATGTTCTCTGTTCTGTGGGCGAAGTTTCCGGCGAGATGCCCTATACCTGCTATTATGCAACACGTGAATACATGTCCTCAAATCCCGAAACAATCCAAAAATTCACCAATGCTCTCTACAAGGGTCAGCGCTGGGTACAGCAGCACACTGCCCGTGAGATTGCCCAGTCCATCTCGGTCTTCTTCCCTGACACCGACATCGATCTGTTGGAAAAGGTTACCCAGCGGCACAAGGACATCGATGCGTTCATGACCAATCCGATTCTCAGAAAGGATTCCTTTGACCGCCTCCAGACCGTCATGGAGCAAGCGGGTCAGCTAAAACAGCGCGCGGACTACGCTAAACTGGTGGACACTTCCTTCGCCCAGAAGGCTGTGGATACCATACGGTAGTGGTGCCCTCACAAAGACGTGCTGTGGCAACTTTTGGAAGAGCCTGTTGCAAAATCGGTTAAAAAAAGCAACGAGGTTAGGCGCCCAAAAGGGTTTCCTAACCTCGTTGCTTTAAAATAAGTTTGTGAATACACGCTGTAAAGCGCAAAAGCATTTTGAAGTATACGAGCAGAATCATCAATGGACACATTTCCC
>JAVVPJ010000032.1:0-8880 GCA_036655815.1 Oscillospiraceae bacterium | reverse complement strand
TACGCAACGTGATAGCCTTGTGCATTCTCAACGCTTGGAATGCGCAGAAGATAGGAGGAATCACTCTGCTGCGTCATCGTCAGTGCCGTTGGCGCAGCCAGCTGTGCGACCGTTTGTGACACGGACAGGGGCTTTGACGCAAGGTAAATCACATGATTCCGTGTTCCCCCCTTGGCAACGACCGAAAGGGTCACATGCTTGCTGGCTTCCGTGTCCCATTTTCCCAGCCCATAGACATAGGGGGAGGCCGAAAGCACAGCCCCGTCCACCTCTGCACTGCCGCCCGCAGCGGTGATCTCATAGCCGAAGGGGGGATTTGATGAGGATTGAAAGGAAAATAGGACGGAATTTTCTGCATGTGTGTCAGGCAGAACCGTGCCGCTGCTTGGTGGCGCCAGCGCCTGCACCGCCACGGTGCAAGAGGCGCGGCTTCCGACAGTCAGCACCCCGTCCCCCCGGGAGGAAACAGTCAGTGTGATGTTTTGCCCATCGGTCAGCGCAAGCGTGGAAGGATAATCAAACACGCCTTCCTGCGCAGGCACAACAATGGGGGAACCGTTTGCAACGCGGTAGTCAATGGCATACTCCGCAGCGTCCGCAACGGCGGCAAAGGAAAACGCCGCCATGCCATTTTGATTGGAAATCATTAAATCGTTGGGTGGGGCAATCTCCTGCACCGGGAACGCTCGCTGCGCGGTGGCATCCAGTGTCGTCACGCCATTGCCCGCCGTCTTGAGCGTGAATGCATAGACATCCTCTGCCGCCACCGCAGCAGGCGCCTCATAAACGAGAGACTGTCCGGAAGGATGGGGCACCAACGCCACACCCTTGAAGGTTGCCGCTGTCACCGTTGCGCCGTCGGGGACACCGCCCAGCGTCACCCTGCCTGATGCGTCGCAGGTCAGGGTCAGCTGCTGCACCGCAGGGGCCGGCATCTGCGTGACGGGAAAGACCGCCGCCTGCGCCGCAGACGAGGTGGCCCACAGCATTGTGTCGCCCAGCGCGACCACCGAGAAGGTATAGTCTCCGCTTTCCGTAACGGGGCACTGCCAGATCAGGCGGCCGCCACTGGTGGAAAAGCCTGTCATGACCGCCGTCTGCGCAATGCCATGGCACACAGGCGTCAGACTGTAACCCGACGCGCCGGCCACTGGCCCAAACGAAAAGATCAGCTTTCCGTCGGTCCCTGCCGTCACAGTGGGTGAGGCGGGCGCGGGCAGCGTGGAAACGACGGCCGAAGCCGTCACAGGAGGTGCGTCGAGCAACAGAGAGCCATTGCCCAGAGCGACGATCCGTGCGCTGTAGGCTGTCGCATTCAGAGGCGCGGGAGCAAAGGAACAGGTTGTCATGTCGCCCGTCAACGTGATGGTTGGTCGGTCGGTGGTCTGACCTGCGACGGTAGCGCTGGGTGTCACATGATAGCCAGTCGCGCCGCTGACAGCCGGGAAGGTCACTTTAATGCGTCCGTCGGCGCCGCCCGTCATGGCATTGTGCGCCAAAACGGGGGCGACAAGGCAGCGGGCCGTCACGATTGCACTGGTGACGACAGGAGAATTGCAGCGTGTGCCCTGTCGACTCACGGCATAGACTGAAAACGACAGCGCAGTGCCCGCTGTGCCGATGCGTGGGTCAATCAAGGTCAGAGAACGTGCGTTTGCGGCGACCGTCTGCGGCGAGAGCGGTTGGCCGTTGATGATCGGTGTGATGGAGAATGATTCCAATTGAGAATGCGCGGAGAAGACGAAGGACAGCGTCACCGCCTGCGCGGCCTCGGCGTCAGAAATGGACAGATGGGTCGGTGCGTCCAGGCGCATCCTGTCTGGTGCGCCTGCGCCAGATTCCGTCTCCGTCTCACCAATGGAGACATCGTTGGCCGAGGGGTCGGCATAGCCCGTCTTGACCTCAATCGTTTTGGGCTTGCCATCATAGGTGACATTGTCGGCCGCAACAACAAGGCGGCCCACTGCATCACCACCTGAAAGATGCACACGCGCGTTGGCGGTCAAGGTGTCGATCGAGGACGCCCGGTCCAGCATCACATTGGTCACATCGTTGGCCATCAGACTGTCGAGCGCCGTCGATGTGAGCGTTACGCTCTGCCAGATGGGGGCACCCGTCTGTGTGACGACGCGGCGCACGCCAGCAAACCCCTTGTCCAGATTTGTTTCATCGATGAGCAGATGATTCCTGGCCGTCACAAGGTTGACAGTTGAGGTGCCCTTGACCATCAATGTGGTGATGCCGCCCGCGCGCTGACAGCACAGCTCTGCTGCTGTCACATTCTCGAGCGTCAACGCGCTGCCTCCATTGATCACAATGCGGCCCTTGACCACAAGGTTGCGCAGCGCCACCGCACCCTGCCCCACAGCGTCGGTCAAGACCAGATCCCCCGCGATGGTTTGATTGGCCAAGAGGACGTCGGAGGCTGAAATCGTGATGCTTTGATAATTTCCCTGATGGTCATA
Organism: Oscillospiraceae bacterium; assembly: GCA_036655815.1. Lineage (GTDB taxonomy): Bacteria > Bacillota > Clostridia > Oscillospirales > Ruminococcaceae > Yanshouia. Next base: position 6,415 of record JAVVPJ010000032.1, on the reverse strand, counting down.
GACGCCGGAATTCGCAATCGTCAGTGTCTGTGCCGGCAAGACCACCGCCGGACTGCTGACGGACGGCGTGACCACCGGCACACTCGGACGCGCAGGGATCGGCGCCGCGCTGCTTGACTCTTGGATGCTGGAGGGCTCTTCTGAGGACGCCAGACTCGAAGACGGTGCTTCCCAAGAGCTGGAAGGGAGAGGCGGGGTGAACGGCGTCGACGATTCTGGAGCATCAGACATCTCCACCGAGGCCGGTTTGGTTGCCAACAGATAGGCCAGAACGCCCAAGCTCAGAGCCAACACCAACACCAGCGCGGTGATGACCCAAAGCTGCTTGGAGTGTTTATACTGTTCAAATAAGCTCATCTTAAAAGCCTCCTTTTCGGGGCGATTTGAGGGTGCTCCACGGGATGTGTCCCCCGCGGTGTTCGATCAGTCATATTATACATGTTTCTTGTCAATTTGGCTAGCTTTTCCCGCAGAATTCACCCTGCAACTGCCTGCTCATCCAAATGGTGCACATCAGAAAACCATTTGCTGCATATGGTGAAAAATAGCATTGCCGCGCGGATTTCTCTTGAAAAGTTTCCCCCCGCTGTTGTGTCTGCACCGATTTTGTGATAAAATAAGTATTTGTTTAACGACTGCTTGAGTAGAAAGTGAGGCTGCGGCATGGCTCATCGCCAGAATACGCTGATTTTATTTGGAGGCGTCTCCAACGAATATGAGGTCTCGCTGCGCAGCACCTGTTCCATCCTCGAAAATCTTGACTTGGATCGCTTTGAACCGGTGCTTTGCGGCATTACCCGTGAGGGCCGTTGGCTGCTTTGTGAAGCCGATACGGCCGCCATTCGCGCCGATGTCTGGCAGGAGCGGGGGCGCCCCGCCTTTTTGTCGCCTGATCGCAGTGTCGCAGGTGTGATGGTGTGCGAGAACTCAGGCCTGCGCACTTTGCCCATCGATGTGATCTTCCCCGCCATGCACGGCCAGAACTGCGAGGATGGTGCTTTGCAGGGCCTTTTGACGCTTTCGGGAATTCCCTATGTGGGCTGTGGCGTGTGCGCCTCTGCTGTCTGCTTTGACAAGGTCTTCACCCACATGGCGGCCGAACGTATCGGCGTACCCATGGCGCGTTTCGAGCAGGTCTTCCGCTGGGAAGACAGCACAACGGCGCAGCGGCGCATTGCACAGAAGATCGGTTATCCCTGCTTTGTCAAACCGGTCAATTCCGGCTCGTCGGTGGGCTGCTCGCCCGTTCACACCCCCGGAGAACTGGAGGCGGCGCTTCAAAACGCCTTTCAACACGACACGCGGGCACTTGTGGAGGAGCTGGTTCTCGCACAGGAGGTCGAATGCGCCGTGCTGGGCAATCTTCAGCCCATTGCCCCGACCACGGGAGAGATCGTCACGCCGGGGGGCTTTTACGACTATGACAGCAAGTATAAAAATGATTGTGCGCAGTTGTGCGTTCCCGCCAACATCCCCGTTGCGACGCAGAACGAAGTGCGGCGTCTGGCGTTGCTCATCTATCAGGCGCTGGGCTGCCGTGGGTTAGCGCGGGCAGACTTTTTTGTCAAATCAGATGGCAGTGTTCTCTTTAACGAAATCAACACCATGCCAGGCTTTACTTCCATTAGCATGTACCCCCGGATGCTGCTTGCTGCGGGGCTGACCTATCAAGACCTCATCTCACGGCTGCTGGAGCTGGCAATTGAAGAGCATCCCCGCGCAGCGAGCAAGGAGTAACGCATGAAAAAGGACGTTTTAATTTCCATCAAGGGCATTGAGCAGGTGGATGGTCAGAGCGACAGCATCGAATTGATGACCTGCGGTCGGTTTTATCGCAAAAATAACGATTATTATCTCAGCTATGACGAGAGCGAAACAACCGGGTTTGCCGGTCATCATACCACGCTGCGCATCGAGGGCATGAATCGTGTCACGCTGCGCCGCACCGGGCTCACCACCTCGCAGCTCATCATTGAAAAGGGATGCCGTCATCATTGCGTCTACAACACCGGTTATGGCGCGATCACCGTCGGAATCTGCGGCGACAGCATCAAGTCAACGCTGTCCGATGCGGGCGGCGAGCTGGATTTTTCTTATTCTATGGATATCGACGCGGCGCTTGCCAGCGTACACCGCGTGATCATCAGCGTAAAGGAGTGCAATCCCCTATGCTAGGACCCATCGGTCAAGCGATTGAAGAACTGCGCGGCCTGATTGCTGCGGCGCTGGACGCCGCCGCAAAGGATGGTGCGCTGCCTGCCCCCGTCGGGGAGCTCCCCACATTTTTGGTGGAAATTCCCGCCGACGCCTCTCACGGAGATTTTGCCACCAACGTCGCCATGGCGACGGCCAAAGCGTTTCGCCGTTCACCCAAGGCCATCGCAGAGGCGCTCATCGCCCATCTTTCCCTCGATGGAACCGATTTTGCACGGGCCGAGATCGCAGGGCCGGGGTTCCTCAATGTGTTCGTGTCCCGTCAGTGGTATGCCAATGTCGTGGCGCAGGTGCTGCGTGAAGGACCAAGCTTTGGCCGCACGGACTTTGGCCGCGGTGAGCGCGTAATGGTCGAATTTGTCTCGGCCAACCCCACAGGGCCAATGCATATGGGCAATGCGCGCGGCGGCGTGCTGGGCGACAGCCTTGCAGCGGCGCTTGATGCAGCGGGATATTGCGTCTCGCGCGAGTTTTATATCAATGACGCCGGAAACCAGATCGAAAAATTTGGCCTGTCGCTTGAGGCACGCTATCTGCAACACTATGAGGGAGAAGCTGCCGTCGCATTTCCCGAGGATGGGTATCACGGTGCGGACATCGCCGACCGCGCACAGGAATATATTGCGTTGGAGGGCGACCGGCTGCGTACGCTTCCCTCAGCGCAACGCAGACAGGCGCTCATCGATTTTGCGCTGCCCCGCAATATCGAAAAAATGCAGCACGATCTGCAACGCTATCGCATTCAGTTTGATACTTGGTTCCGAGAGAGCACGCTGCACCAGTCCGGTGCCGTCACTGCCGTGGTGGAGCAGCTGTCCGCGCGGGGCATGACCTATGAGAAAGACGGTGCCGTCTGGTATCGCGCCACCGCCTTTGGCGGTGACAAGGACGAGGTGCTTGTGCGTGCCAACGGATTCCCGACTTACTTTGCGGCCGACATTGCCTATCATGTCAACAAGTTCTCTGTGCGCGGGTTCCAACGTGTCATCAACATCTGGGGGGCCGACCACCACGGTCACGTCGCCCGGCTCAAAGGCGCCATGGAGGCCGTCGGCCTGCCGGGTGGCAAGCTCGATGTGGTGCTGATGCAGCTGGTGCGTTTGACGCGGGGTGGAGAGCTGGTTCGCATGAGCAAACGCACCGGAAATGCCGTCACCCTTTCTGATCTTCTGGACGAGGTGCCCATTGACGCGGCCCGGTTCTTCTTCAATCTGCGCGAGCCCGGCTCGCCGCTGGACTTTGACCTTGATCTTGCCGTCGAACAGTCGAGTCAGAATCCCGTCTACTATGTACAGTATGCGCATGCGCGCATCTGCTCGATCCTGAAAAACATGGCGGCTGAGGGCGTCCAACTCCGCGCCGTTACGGCGGATGATCTGTCAACGCTCACCGCGTCGGTCGAAGACGCGCTCATTCGCGTGCTGGCAAGCTTCCCGGATGAGATCATTATGGCCGCCAAGCATTATGATCCCGCTCGCCTGACCCGCTATGCGATTGAGCTGGCCACCCGCTTCCATCGCTTCTACACCGACTGCCGCTGCAAGGTGGAGGATGAAAGCCTGATGCAAGCACGCTTGGCGCTGTGTCTGGCTACGCGGCAGGTGCTGCGCAATGTGCTGGCTTTGCTGGGCATCGACGCGCCGGAAACAATGTAACAAAACGCGCGCCTTGAAAAAATTCAAGGCGCGCATTCTGAACAGTGCTATTTTCGACTGCTTTGATCCTTCTGACCCGGCGCAATGGCCTCCTCAGCGTTTTTGATGAGGTTGAAAAGGGAACCGGCAAAGAAAGGATAATCCTCACTGAGCATCTGCGAGGTGATGGACAGCGGCTCCACCGCGCCGGGAGAGGTCGAAAGCCCCTGCGTATCACCCAACGCAATGCACATGGCGTTGGCCTCTGCACGGCACATTCCAGCCGCAGCATAGGGCGCGGCCATGCGCATGGGCAGGGAAAACATGGCGGCGGCGTTCTTGGAATCGGTCGCATAAACAACACGGAACATCCGATAAACAGCCAGCATCAAAAAAAGTGACGCCTCCTGCACCAATGTGCGGTTTTTCGCTTTGCCCAGCAGATCAAACAGAATGTTGAGCGAGTTCGAAATCAGCTTTTTGTGCAGCAACGGCAGAAGACCGGCGCTCCCTGTTGCCACCTCGCGGCCGGCGCTTTCAGGCCCGGGAAGCTCCTCAGCGGTCAGCATCATACCGCTGCGGTCGGCAGAGCAACCGAGCAGATAGTCGCAGGACACGCCATAATAGTTGGATATTTTTACGACGAAATCCAATCCGCATTCGCGAATTCCCTTCTCATAATGGGAAAGCAACGCCTGCGAAATGCCGAGATCCAGCGCCGCTTGCTTCTGGCTGATGTGCTTTTCGCGTCGAAGCAGCGAGATGATCCGTGGGAAAGTGGCGTTCATTTCTCAGCCTCCAATAATTTACAAAGAGTATATTCGATTATAATATAGGTTGAGCGCTTTGTAAAGGCGATTTAACAAAGAGATCTAAAAATGTCGAAAGAGCCAAAATGACGGAGGAAAATATGGTAACCTACACGTTGCACCTGATTCGGCACGGGATGACCGCCGGAAATCGCGACGGACGCTATGTCGGCCGGACCGATCTTCCTCTCTGCGACGAGGGAAGAACAGAGCTTGAGACGCTTCGGGCATGTTGCCCCTATCCACCTGTCGAGGAGGTCTTTTGCTCGCCGCTGCTGCGCTGCCGCCAGACAGCGCAAATCCTTTATCCGATGCAGCCCCTCACCCCGGTGGATGATCTGATGGAACTGTCTATGGGCGATTTTGAGGGGAAATTTCTGCGCGACCTCAAAGGCTCTCAAGCCTATCGGGCCTGGATGACCGATTCCCTGCACAACACCCCTCCCGGTGCGCTCGAAACCGGAGAACAGTTTGCCCGTCGCACCGCAAGGGCGTTGCATCTCGTGTTTTCTGGGATGACCCAGCGCCATGTCCGTGAGGCGGCCGTCATCACCCATGGCGGCGTACTGATGGGGATGCTGTCAGCCTTTGCCCTTCCGCGCCGCCCGCTGCGCGACTGGGCCGTCTCCAACGGAACGGGATACACCATTTCAATGACCACCGAGGGATGGATGCGCGATGGCATTGTGCAAGTGAAAGGCCCTCTGCCGCTGGGACATCCTGCCGGGTGCGATGCACGCGTCATGGATAGCCTTGGCGTTGCCGCCGATGAATAAGGAGGAGAAAGTATGTCCAACATGAATACCGGATTAGTGCATCTCTATGTAGGCGATGGCAAGGGCAAAACAACGGCTGCCATGGGTCTGGCGTTGCGCGCGCTCGGCTCAGGAAAGCGTGTCTTGATTGCTCAGTTTCTCAAGGGAAGCCCGACCGGTGAGCTGGAACCCCTCAATCGCTTGGGGGTCGCGGTCATTCGCACCAAGGATGTCAAAAAATTTGTCTTTCAGATGGACGAAGGTGAACGCGCCCTGACCAAGAAGGCCTGTGAGGACTGCCTCGCGGCTGTGGAACGGGGACTCGCCGCCGGATCTTATGATTTGATTGTGCTTGACGAAGTGGTCGATGCCGTCAACTGCGCCATGCTAACATCCGAGCATCTTTTGCAGGTGATTGCGTCACGGGGAGCATCGGTCGAAATTGTGATGACCGGGCGCAATCCCAACGATGACATTACCGCAGTGGCAGATTATCTGACGGTGATGACCGCGCTCAAGCACCCCTATCAACGCGGCATTCAAAGCCGCAAGGGCATAGAATACTAAAACCGATTTCTACCCGGCCGTTCGGCCAAGGAGTGGCTCATGAATCTGCGCAAACTGATCAAACACAATGCCCGCCGCGCGTTGCGCGGACACTGGCCTTGTGCGGTTGCCATTGTCCTGTTGATGCTGGTGATTGTGCTGGCCTTTGCCGTTGTGGAACAATTGCTCAACGTCCTATTGGACATTTCACCCTATTTGGATCTGCCCCAGACCCCCGACGTTGCCCTTGATGACATCCCCAATCACTTGCCGCTGTCGCTGGCTGTGATCACCGGTGTGGGATGCCTCACCCTGCTGGTCACAGTGCCTCTTTGGCTGGGCATCCAGGGCTGGTTTTATCGGCTGGGCGATGGCCAGGTGGGTGAGATTACGGACATCTTTGCTTTCTTGGGTTCGCTACAGCGGTTTGCCCGCTCTCTGCTGCTTCGCCTGTCCG
>JAVVPJ010000031.1:0-9126 GCA_036655815.1 Oscillospiraceae bacterium | reverse complement strand
TAAGCCTTCCGATAATAAGGACTCCGGTAATAACAGTACAGGCGGCGGTAAAAATCACGCAGGCGGTAATAAAGGGGATAATACAGACAAAGCACCGGGTAACAACGGCGGGGATAACAGTACAACAAAAGGTACAGCAGGGGGCAAAGGAGATAATCCAGGCAGCAAAGACAATACAGGGGAAACAGGTAAGCCGGGCTCCGGAGATTCCTACCAGTTTGCTGCTGTTAAAAAAAGCTATTTTAATGGCGCGCTGTTCATCGGTGACTCCAGGACAGTAGGGCTTGCTGATTATTCCGGCTGGAAAAATCCCACCTTTTATGCAGATGTAGGGCTTACCATATATGATGTATTTGATAAGAAGATAGCAGAGGTCGGCGGCAAGAAGGTTGACAAAGTGGCCCACTCCCGCGGATTTTTATGGGCGCTTTACGTATTTGTTGCCATCCCTGCACCCGGTACTGGCGCATGGACCGGCTGTCTCATCGCAACACTGATGCGCATCCCGACCCGCACGGCTTTTTTCCCCATTGCAGCAGGCGTTGCTACGGCGGGGATCATTATGGGAATCACCTCCTATGGCCTTTTTGGGCTTCTGGGGCTGGTTTAACAAGGAGGGAAAGAATCACTTGGAACGCAAAAAAAAGTTAGCCCGATTGGTGGCTTTGATCCTCGCATTGACCATGCTGCTCCCCTTTGTGGGCATGCTGATTCCCGCTCGCTAAACACGACGACAGAATAGCCCATGGGCAGCCGCCTGTGGGCTATTTTTATTTTTTAATACGATTGCCAGCACACGCTCCCGCTGGAAAGGGAATGTGAATTTTATATGGATGGAGCACGAGTGTTAAGATGTAATCAAAAATCCCGTCTACTCATTTTCTTCCTTTCATCTTTGTGCTATAATTTTATTGTAATCTGATATCTGTAATCATATCGTCTCATGGGAGACGTTTTCTGTCGAAGTTCGGAGGCGATTGTTTGAATATCGGTATTGATGTTGGCTCGACCACCATTAAGTGTGTTGTGCTTGACGATGATGATCATATTTTATTTCAGTCCTATGAGCGTCATTATTCTCAAATCATTCAAAAAACTGCAGCGCTGCTCCAAACGGTGCAGCAAGAAGTGCTGCACGGCGCGCCTGCGCGTTTGGCTATCTCCGGTTCTGCCGGGATGGGCATGGCGGAAGGTTGCGCCATTCCCTTTATTCAGGAAGTTTTTTCAACTCGTCTGGCACTACGGCGACGCTTGCCCGATGCCGATGCCGCCATTGAGCTTGGCGGAGAGGATGCGAAAATTTTATTTCTGACGGGTGGACTTGAGGTCCGCATGAATGGCAGCTGCGCCGGCGGTACAGGTGCCTTTATTGATCAGATGGCCACATTATTGAATATTTCCCCCACGCAGATGAATGAGGAGGCGGCTCAGGCTGAACGGCTTTATACCATTGCCTCACGATGTGGGGTTTTTGCCAAAAGTGACATCCAGCCATTGCTCAATCAGGGCGCACAACGCAGCGACATTTCCGCAAGCATCTTTTCAGCAGTCGTAAATCAAACCATTGCAGGATTGGCACAGGGGCGTCCCATCCTAGGTACTGTGGTCTATTTGGGTGGGCCATTGACATTTTTGTCCGAACTGCGCAATAGCTTTGACAGCTCCTTGGGTGTAGTGGGTGTTTGCCCGGAAAACTCCCTGTACTATGTGGCGCTGGGGGCTGCCTATTCTGCGGAGGAGTCTCTGGATCTGGGTTGCGTCCTGAATCGTCTTGCCAACTCGGGCGGCATAAGCCACTATAACTCCATCCGTCCGCTGTTTTCCGGCCAGGATGATTATCTCGAATTTATCAATCGACATGCCCAGTCCGTCATTGATCGCACCGACCCGGCCTCCTATCAAGGGGATGCCTATTTGGGAATCGACGCCGGATCAACCACTGTCAAACTGGCTGTCATCGATGGCGCGGGGCATCTGCTGTCCAGCACCTATCGCGCCAACAATGGCAACCCCGTTCCGCTGGTACGCGAGTTTTTGATGGACTTCATGGAGAAATGGCCAAAAATCCACATTGTGAGCAGTACCTCCACCGGCTACGGTGAAGATCTGATCAAAACAGCCTTTTGTCTGGATTTTGGCGTTGTGGAAACCATGGCCCATCTTGCGGCCGCCCGCCGGTTTGAGCCAGATGTTGATTTTATCATCGACATCGGTGGTCAGGACATAAAGTGTTTTAAGATCAAAGATGGCGCCATCGACAGCATTTTTCTCAATGAAGCCTGTTCCTCAGGTTGCGGTTCCTTTTTGCAGACGTTTGCCAATGCTTTGGGCTATTCCATAGAAGACTTTGCCCGTCTGGGACTTTTTGCGGATCGTCCGGTGGATCTGGGAAGCCGGTGTACGGTTTTTATGAATTCCTCGGTCAAGCAGGCGCAAAAGGATGGCGCATCCATTGAAAATATTTCAGCAGGATTATCCATTAGCGTTGTGAAGAATGCGCTCTACAAGGTGATCCGTGCCTCCTCCCCCGATGAGCTGGGGCATCGCGTTGTCGTCCAGGGCGGCACTTTTCTCAATGATGCTGTGCTGCGTGCCTTCGAACAGGAAATGGGGCTGGCTGTGGTGCGCCCCGCCATTGCGGGACTGATGGGGGCTTACGGTGCAGCGCTGTGGGCATTGGAACATCGACCGGAGCATTCCACAACCATCACGCTTGACGGTTTGAAAGCCTTTTCTCATACGGTCCGCAGCATCAACTGTAAACTGTGTTCCAATCACTGCCATCTCACCGTCAATCAGTTTGAGGGGCGGCGCTGCATCAGCGGCAATCGTTGTGAACGCCCTGTGACCCAGCGCTCGGCTGATCACTCGCTCGATCTGTATGAATATAAGCTGTCACTGCTGCGGGAGTTGAGCGACTCTCCAGCAGGGCCGCGCGGGGACATCGGGATTCCGATGGGACTGAATATGTTTGAGCTGCTTCCCTTCTGGCATGCCTTTTTTACCGACCTTGGTTTTCGTGTCGTGACCTCACCGTTCTCAGATCGGAGTCTTTATCTGCTCGGGCAAGGTACCATCCCCTCCGATACGGTCTGCTTTCCCGCCAAATTAATGCATGGGCACGTCCAATCGCTCATTAATACCGGAATCTCGACAATTTTCTATCCGTGCATGAGCTACAATCTTGACGAGGGTTTGGGCGACAATCACTACAACTGCCCTGTGGTTGCCTATTACCCCGAAGTCATCGGCGCCAATATGTCAGACATCAAGGGCATCACGCTGATCAAGGATTATCTTGGACTGCATCGCAAGCATGATTTTCCAGTAAAGATCCATGCCGTACTGCAACAATATTTTAGCAACATTTCCACCAATGAAGTGCGGCGAGCTGCGCAAAGCGCCTATCGTGCACAAGAGGCATACTACGTCAAAATTCGCACGCGAGGAAGCGAAATCATCGCGCAGGCCGAAAGTCAGGGCCTTCCGATTGTGGTACTGGCAGGACGGCCCTATCACGCCGATCCCGAGATCAGCCACGGGATTGACCGCCTCATTGTTTCACTGGGCGCTGCCGTCATCTCAGAGGATGTGGTGAGCGATCGAGTGGAACCGTTCCGGGTCAATGTGCTTAACCAGTGGACCTATCACTCCCGGCTTTACGCCGCCGCACGTTACCTCAAGGACCGGCCCAATATGTTTCTGGTTCAGCTGGTTTCCTTTGGGTGTGGCATCGACGCCATCACCACGGATGAGGTTCGCTCCATCTTGGAACGTGAGGGACGCCTCTATACCCAAATTAAAATAGATGAAATCACCAATCTCGGCGCGGTAAAAATCAGGCTGCGCAGCTTGTTTGCCGCTGTCGGTCGTTAGAGGAGGTTCTTTTATTGGAACAGCAAAAAATCCAGCGAAATCAAGCAGGCCGCATTTTATTCACCAAGGAAATGCGGAGCAACTATACCATTCTCATGCCCAGTATGGCGCCCATTCACTTTGAGCTGATTTGCAATGTATTTCAGCGTGCCGGATATCATCTTGAGCTGTTGAGCAATACCGGACATGAGGTCGTTGAAAAAGGGCTGAAATATGTCCACAATGACACCTGTTATCCCGCATTGCTGGTAATCGGACAAATGATCGATGCGCTCGATAGTGGAAAATACGATCTTTCCCACACCGCCCTGCTGATGAGCCAAACGGGTGGTGGATGCCGGGCTTCCAATTACATTCATCTCATGCGCAAAGCAGTGGCCAAGGCAGGATATCCCGATGTTCCCATTATTTCGGCCAATCTGTCGGGGCTTGAAAGCAACCCCGGCTTTCAACTGACACTTCCCATGCTGCGCAAGGCCATTGCCGCGCTGGTCTATGGAGATGTCTTGATGTTGCTTTCCAACCAGATGCGCCCCTATGAAACCTCTGCAGGCAGCACGGATGCTCTTGTGAGTCGTTGGGTCACTTCTTTGGGCGAGCAGTTTTTCAAGGGCCATGGCCTTTCTTTGCAAGAGATGAAGGAGAACCTTGAGTATATCGCCTGCGATTTTGAGAGTCTCTCAGTCTGCCTCACACCCAAGGTTCGCGTGGGTGTCGTTGGGGAGATCTATGTGAAATATTCTCGACTGGCCAACAATAATCTTGAACAGTTTTTGGCGTCCCAGAACTGTGAAGTGATGGTTCCGGGTCTGATGGGCTTCATGCTCTTCAAAGTGGATAACCGTCTTGAGGACATTCGTCTGTATGGAGGGAATCCGTTCAAGTATCGAGTGGTCAGCTTGCTGATGGACTTTTTGCTGCGCATGGAACGCGCCATGCTCGATGTGCTGGCACACCATCCCCGGTTTGTCGCGCCCTCTGGCTATCATGATCTCAAGCAGCTGGTTTCTGGTGTGATCGGCTATGGCAACAAGATGGGTGAGGGCTGGCTTCTCACCGCCGAAATGATGGAGCTCATTGAAAAGGGCCATGGGAATATCGTCTGTGCACAGCCCTTTGGTTGTTTGCCGAACCACATCTGCGGCAAGGGCATGATTCATAAAATTCGTGAGATACATCCCAATGCCAACATCGTTGCCATTGATTATGACCCGTCTGCCACCCGTGTCAATCAGGAAAACCGCATCAAACTGATGCTATCGGTCGGGCGCGAGGCGCTTGAGGCAACGGAAACTCCGGTCGAGCTCCCGTTGCACCCGCATCGTGAACTTCTCCACGCTTAATGCGCAAAAAATCCTCCCCTATTTCTGGGGGAGGATTTTTTGTGTTGCAGCCATCTCCATATGCCATTTCACGGTGGAGCGTTGCCCGTCAAGGCAAAAAACACGCAGTGGACAGGAGCCTTCCACAAGGGGGCTACGCAAAGGCCTCTATCATCGCCTTTGCCGACGCAGTGGATAGCAAAAATGTGTTTCCAGCCGCGTTGTATTCCCCCAAGAATGGCACGATTCGTGCGGGGCCACTGCGGGCGCGCAACAGGGAGGCCGAACGACGGCGCGACTCAAAATCAGCGATGGTCAAGTTGCTTTTTCCTTCGTTCACGGCCGTCTGAAACATCGCCTCTGCCGACTGGGTATTCATCAGGCCAATGCGCTGGTTCAGGGTCGCAGTCAAGGCTTGTGCCACAGTGCTCAGTCTTTCCGGTTCCCCACCCGGATAGCCTTGGTAGGAAAAGACGGTCAGTAACTTGCGCCCATCCAGTACCTGCCGTCCTGCGGGAAGCAACACCGAACCGTCTGTCAGAGTCAGCGGATGTTCGAGCACATAATCCACCGTACCAACGGTATCGGCCAGATGGATAAATCCCTCCTGTGACAGAGTCAGCCATCGCTCAATCGAAACGTCCAGCGCAGCCGCCAATGCGGCGGCCGCACGGCGGCCTCCCTCTCGCTTCCACACCAGTGCCAGCGCGTCAAGCTTTCCGGCGTCCTCCACCAGCGTTTCAGGTGGAATCACAGCCAGTGGCAGCTCCCCTGCCGTTGGATCAATCTGCAGGAGGACAATGGTGCCTGGCGGTTCGTCCGCATTCTGCCCGGCGATCAGCAACGTCAGGGGGGTTGTTGTTGCAACATCTGAGATCTCCGACAGCGGTGCGTTCACATTGGGCTGATCCACCTGAAAATAAAGCAATGACACAGCTAGCGGCACAGCTAGCACACACAGACCCACAAGAAAGGACAGTGCAAATTGCCTGCCCCCGGAATGCGGCGTTTCGATGGCGGTTCCCTCCCCGGCATCCTTTGATCACAGTGTTGACCATCCCGGAAAGAAATAGACCGCCATCCTCAGAGGAATTCACTTCTTATCCCAGCGCGTTCCACGCTGTGAAGAGCTTTTCGACTCCCTCGGACGCAACCGGACGCAGCATCCCATTAAATTCAGCCGTCCATGCGCCGCTCTCATCCTGTGCCAGCGTCATGATCATCTCTGAAAAATTTGCTTTGTTGCGTTTGAAGGCCAATGTTAGCACATCATGGCTTTGTGCCTGTTGCGGCGTCTGCGTTGCAGTCGCCTTCAAAGCACCAATCGCATCAAAAAACGTCTGCGCAACATCAGTGGCGATCTCTCGTCCGTTGATCGTATAGGTCTCCACCATAGGCTTTTCTGGTGCGCTGGAGGAGGCCGCTTCAGACGGCATGCTGCGTGTCACAGTCAATGTTTGGGTTTGATTCGCCTCTGTCACCGAAACAGAATTGACCGTGCTCCAGTCCATATGACAAATGTCATCGGGCAGCAAGGCATCGGCCGAAGCGGAAAGAAGCATGTCGATCGTTTCGGTATCGATGAGATAAACCATCGTGGACTCTCCCAGCCGTACATAGACGCCTCCGGCCGTCACGCCACCGATGTTCAGCACAAAGTTGTGCGCTGTTTTCTCGTCGCGTGTAATGGGATTCCCTGCGGCGTCCTTCTCTTGTGTTTCGACTGGTTTGATTTGGGTATATCCTACCGTTACGGTAGCGCGTGGAACATCCAGCTCATATTTTTGCAGCTCAGTCGATCCGGCATTATAATCGACACAATGCGCAAGGGTCAGGTTAAGAATATGATTCTGTAATTGCGTGACCTTGGCATTGTCAAGCGGAATATAGTGTTCCCCTTTTTGCACAAACCAGTGAAAGGCGTCGTTGTAGCACGCCTCGGCGCTGTTGTCCAAATGGAGCAGTGTAAGAGCGCTGTTGTCTTGCATAATGGAAAAATGGGTCAGATTGCTCATGGCCGGAATCGTTTCCTTTTGGACAAGGTCATAGAGCGTATGGGAAAAGTCGGTATACAATGCCTCTCCCACCAGATAAACACAATCCCCGCCGTCGCGGGTCATATAATATTCCCCTGTCAAGGCGCTCTGATCGCCCAGCGCGAGTGTGGTTGCTGTCCCATCGGCAGTGACTGTGCGAATGACGATGGTGGGGTGCTTTAATCCGTACCGCGCAAAGTCTGTCACGTCGGGAATTTCACGCGAAGCCGAAAGGGTAGAGAGTGTCGTCAGCATCGTCTGTGCCATCGATTCATCCAGCGGAAATCGATCATCCCCAACATAGCGCCATCCTTCCCCTTCGCGCGCGAGTGTCAGGGTCATGTCATCGCGCGTCCAGGAAATTTCTGAAATGGAGTCCGCATCTGGAAGATGCAAGGGAATCGAATCCGGGGTGGTCTTCGGTTTGGGAATCATCCAGTCCGCAACGAGATAGCCGCCCAGCAGAAGAGCCAGCGCCGCGCACAGTCCTATCAATTGTTTGTTGCGTTTGGTCATCTGCGCTTCCTCCTGAACCACACGAAGACACCCAGTGCCATTACGCCCGCCGGCAGCAGAAGGACCAACACCGGCGACCATAGCGCAGTTGCTGACGCCGGAACGGTCAGACGAGCTGCATCAAGACTCTTGGGATGAATCGTAATCGCATTCTCGCGTTCGCACATCCATGCAATGGAATTGAGAAACAAGTCCTGATTGGCACCGGACACCAGCCGGTTTACACCGTCATCCAGCATCTGCGGCGTTGTGAACCACACAAGATGAGTCATGCCTGCATCAGTTTGTTCGGTAACGGCGACGCCCACCGCCATCGGCCCAGCTACATCGCCCTCGGCTTTTTGCGCCGTAACGGTATCTGAGATATTCTTTTTAGCATAAGATTTGGGGGATGAGGTCAACAAATCGCTGATCTGCACTGTATCACGTGGCGTAGGTAGATGCACAATCCCCTGTGCTGTGGGCATGAGAACCGCATACTTTCCTTCTTGCAGGGGCGCTGTAATCTCGTGATCAGCCAGTGTGGGCAGCAGATAGTTGGCATAGCCCTGCACACAGAAGTTGGCATCACCCTCAAGCACGACGCCATCGGCACGACCAACGCCGTATTCTGCCATTACGGCCATGAGGTTTGGCAGCTCCTTGGCCGTATAATCGGTGAACAGCAGCAGGGAACCACCCTGTTTGAGATAGGCCAGCAGTTGATCGCGCTCACGATCTGAGACATCGGATGTGGGCGACATCACGACCAGGCATCCGGAATCATCCGGTACCTTTTCAAGCGAAAGCAGCCGCAGTGGTTCGAGAACATAGTTCTGGCTTGCGATGGTGTTTTGCAGTGCACTGCCCAGCGCTTGTTCGCCATGTCCCTCCAGCGTATACAGCTTGGGGAGACGCTCACTCGTCACGTAGTCAATCGCTCCGGTAATGGCTCTTTCCCCGTTGAAGGTGGTGCTCGCCTGTCCGGTGTACATATAACTGCTATAGTCCGTCACATAGATCTCACGGCTGGAAACATAGCGGCTTCTGTCACCGCATACCACCACCAGACTGTTGGCGTCAATTTTTTCGTTCGTGTACTGACCGGCAAATTCCGGATTCACAATGGGGTCTTTGTAGGAAACGGTCAGTTTGTCGCTGAGTTGGGCATAGCGCCCCAGCAGCCCCACAAGCGTCTCGTCCTCTTGGCCGCCCGGCGCCAGCAGATAGAGCTCAACCTGCTTGTCAAGGCCCGACACAAGGTCGGTGGTCTGTTGGGACAGGCTGTAAAGCTTCGTCTCCGACACATCCAGCTTGGTGTAACGCTCCGGGATTTTCCCAACCAACAAGTTTACTGCCACGGCAATGGCAACGACAACCAAGATGGCTGCAACGCT
>JAVVPJ010000030.1:0-9254 GCA_036655815.1 Oscillospiraceae bacterium | reverse complement strand
GGCTGTTTCCAGCACATTGACGCAGGGCAGTGACGAACTGGCTTGTCGCACACGAACAGCAGTCTCAAGTGAGATGTTCTCAGAAAAAGTATACCGCACCTGTACTGAGTACCCTTTCTTTTCCATGGCATAGCGTACGCCGGCCACGGCACGGGCGTCAGCGGGTTGGTATTCTTCAAGATGATAGCGCTGACGCAGCCAGTACAATACGTCGTGGGCGGTGGCATAGGTGTTCAAATCCAGATAACTTTTGCTTTTGAGACGGGAAATCTCGGCTTGATCCTCGGTAAAATCATAGGGTTCCTGAGTCGTGAGCGGCAGTGCGTCAAACCATGTTTCATGGTTCTCACGCATCATCCCAATCAGTCGCAGGATGGTTTCGTTGAGCAGCGCCTCGTTGTCCGGAGCGAGTGCCTGATCAAATACAATGCTGTAGCAGGCCTCATTGCGTGCCAGCGGACTGCCGTTACGATCCACAATTTCGCCGCGGGCGGCTGGAATCATCTGTAGAATACTGCTTCCCTTTTGCTGCTGCGCCAGATAGTCGGAACCATCCACAATTTGAAGTTGCGCGAGGCGAAAGAGAAACAGAAACAGAATCAACCACAGCATGCACCCCAGCAGGAGCAGACGAAATTTGTCTCGAGAAAGCTTCACGGCACATGCCCCCTTATTCCTGCCACCGGGAGAAAGATCGACGGATGGCTCGTACCATCCAGAACAGTGCAACGCCCCACAGCGCTGTCAGAAGAGCCGAGGGCAGTGTTTGTCGCAACAATAAAATTGCAGAGCCCTCATAACCCCATAGACCATATAAAAGATAGTGGCAGGCCAGTCCATAGATGAAAGCAAAGACGCCGGTTAGAAGAAATGAGCTTTTTATGTTGGGCTGTACAAGGCAGATAATGAGCAGACCGATGCCGGTTCCTAGCACAAGAAAAAAGATGGAGGCGACCCCAAAAATATGGAAGGCCGCCGTGTCACACAGAATTCCACCCAAAAGGCCAAAGAGCCCCCCTGAAAACTCCCCTTCCACCATGGCAATGGCAGTAATCACCCCGATGACCGGCAGCGGACAGATGCCCCATAACGTTAGAAGATCAGGGGTTTCCTGCGCGATATAGCAGACCAGCAGCAAAAAGGTGTAGAGAATATTTTTGAGCAAAAGCAGACGAAGAGTACGTTGTTCCATCAGTCGACACGCCCCTGTTCCGGGACGGAAGATGTCTTTTGCCCCTCAAAATGCTTGATGACCAGCACGTCATGCACGGTTCGGAGATCGGCTGGCGGGGCAACAATGGCATACAGTGAAAGCCCCTGACCATCCGGTTGAAGGCTCTCAATCACGCCGATGATGAGATCTTTGGGAAACAGACCATCCACGCCGGTGGTGACAATGAGGCCGCCCTTTTTGGCCGCAGTATCTCGCGGCAGATAGGAGAGGCGCAGCCGGTTTTGCAGTGCCAGATCCACAGCGCCGGAGGTGATTCCGATCTCACGGGTCGACATGTCCATTGCGCCGACTTCCACAGTGGTGTCAAGGATGGTGAGCACCTTGGCATGGGCGGTGCCAATCTCAGAAACCACCCCAACCAATCCCTCAGCGGTGATGACCGGATTTCCTGCACAAATGCCATCCGCAGAGCCTTTGTCAATGGTAAAGGAGTAATAACGGTCGGCTGCGCCTCGCCCGACTACCATAGCAGGTTCAAAATCGAAATCGGGGTTTTTGTCCTTGATTTCCAGATAGTCCTTGAGCTGCTCATTCTCAACGCGGTATTTCTCAAAATTGACCAGCTGATTGCGCAATACGGCCAGCTCGTCGCGCAGTGCCTCATTTTCCTTGGCAAGGGCCGGAGCCGCAAAAAAAGGAGAAAAAAGCCCCTGCACCGCATGGGTTGCCTGCACGGAAAGGCGCTGCAACGGCGTCACAAGAATGCCAGTGATATTGGCCAGCAGTGGAGCGGTATCTCCGCTAGAGGCGGCGCGCAGCATAAAGGCGAACACCAATGCCAGTAAAAAAGCCAGAATTTTAAATCGGCTGCTTTTGAAAAAGTCGCCCACAGTGCTGCCCCACCTCCCGTTTTATGATCCCGCAAGAAAAGGCAAACAGCAGATCACTGAGCCGCTGCCTTTCCCCTGTGCCAATCGATCCGGCGTTGTGCTGTACTCTGCGGGATCATTTTCAGGCAATCTGTCAGAATGGCTATGAGCCAGCCGCCATAAACGGATTGAAGCGAAGAAAGGCAAAAAACGCTAACGCTTGCCATCCTCACCATCTGACAGAACATCCCGAAGGCGGTCGATGTCATCGAGCACACGACCGGTGCCCTGCGCCACGCAGTCGAGCGCATTTTCTGCAATATGCACAGTCATACCAGTTTCTTTTCCGATCAGCTCGTCGAGTCCGCGCAGCAATGCACCGCCTCCGGTTAGCATAATGCCATGATCAATGATGTCGGCCGACAGCTCGGGCGGTGTGCGTTCTAGTGTCGCCTTGATGGCGTCAAGCACGTTTGCCAGAGAATCTCTTAACGCTTCGCGCACCTCATCCGGGGAGATGGAAAGGTTTTTGGGCAGACCGTCCACCAGATTTCGTCCTTTGATTTCCATGGGCTGCTCATCCTCATAGGGATAGGCTGAACCGATTTGAATCTTAATGGCTTCGGCAGTGCGCTCACCAATCAAAAGGTTGTGCTTGCGCTTGACGTATTGGATGATGGCAGAGTCGAACTCGTCGCCGCCCACACGCACCGAGCGCGCTGTGACGATGCCGCCCAACGAAATGACGGCGACCTCAGACGTACCGCCACCAATGTCCACTACCATACTGCCAGTGGCTTCGGCAACGGGTAGACCTGCGCCGATGGCGGCCGCCATCGGCTCCTCAATAATGGAGACGTGACGTCCTCCGGCTTTAATCGCAACCTCACGCACCGCGCGGCGTTCAACTTCTGTGACGCCGGAAGGGATGCAAATAATGATATTGGGACGGGCAAACATAGAACTGCCACAGACCTTTTTGATGAAAATTTGCAACATCGAGGCAGTAATGTCAAAATCTGCGATCACGCCGTCCTTGAGGGGGCGCATGGCCACAATGGAGCCGGGAGTACGACCGATCACCTCCTTGGCTTCCTGACCGACATAACGCACCGTATCATTGCGTGTATCGACAGCCACGACTGACGGTTCGCGCATGATGATGCCCTTGCCCTTCATAAAAATCAATGTATTGGCGGTGCCGAGATCAATGCCAATGTCCTTGGAAAAGCTAAACATGTGCGTTGTCCTCCCATATTTTAAGCGATGGCGATTCGTAAAATTCATGGAAATGTTGATTGCATGCGTTCGGTGGTGGATGAACAGCCAAATCTCAGGCTGTGGGTCACATTGAAGCCCACCATCGGTTGCACAAAATACTGGCTTGGCGTGGTGTGAAATACATTTAGATTCCTGCTGGTTGAGAAGGAATCGGAGACTTCTTGATTACGTGCTATCATTATAACGGGTTTGTACCGTAAGCACAAGAAAAAAAGCTCTTTTTAAGATAAAAACACGAAGCCCATGTTACAGGAGAGACAGTTTGTGCAGGAGGTGATAAAGGCGACAAACAGGAAGACCCATGACGGTATAATAATCTCCCTTTATGCCCTTGATAAAGCGGGCAGCCTGACCCTGTATGGCGTAGGAACCCGCTTTGTCATGGCCTTCTCCCGTGCGTGCATAGTCCAGAATTTCCTCTTCCGTCATACGGGAGAACTGCACTTCTGCCCACGAGACAAACGAATGTTCCGCTCGACTGTCCAGGATTGAAACGCCGGTATAAACGCGATGTGTCTTTCCCGAAAGGCGGCGCAACATGGCCGCAGCTTCGGTGGCATCCTGTGGTTTTCCCAGAATATCGCGGCCCAGCGCGACAATGGTATCGGCACCGATTACGATGTCATTGGGACGTTGCTCCCATACAGCGCGCGCTTTGCGCAGCGCCAGCAGAGCAACAGCGTCGGAGGGGGAAATGCGTGCAGGCAACGTTTCGTCTGTGTGAGAAATGGCAACCTCAAATGCAGGGGTGATGAGGCGGAGCAACGCGCGGCGGCGCGGGGAGGCAGATGCGAGCACGAGAGCCATAAAGGACCCTTCTTCCGTTTCACGTTTTTACAGTTTCTGCGCTATACGTTTATAAAGCATCAGAGACAGCGTGATCGTGAAAATTTGTGCAACGTTGATCCCTATTTCAAAGCCCAGCGCCACGCGGACGAGGGCCAGATCAATGACTAGGGGCGTATGAACCGGAAGCCCCACCCATTTGCCATAGGATAGCCAGCCCAAATAGGGGCTGCCCTCGGCGGCCGAGGCCAGCAGTGCGCCGACTACAACGCCGGCGACGATGAAAAAGACAAAAGCCAGATTGCGCTTGAATTTCATGCAAAGCGCCCCTTCTTTATAGAAACCGTCCCGTCGAGCCCAAGCCGTCGGCGCCGCGCGCAGTCTCAGGCAGACTGAGGCATTCAGAGACAGGAGGCGTTAGGATCGAAACCAGAACCAGCTGCGCAATGCGTTCACCTGGCTCAATGAGATAATCGACCTCGGAATGATTGATGAGGCCGACCATGATTTCACCGCGATAATCAGCATCCACGACGCCGACGGCATTGGCCGGTGCAATGCCATGGCGCAGGCCCAGCCCGCTGCGGCCGAACACCAGAGCGGCACAATCATTGGGTGGGGCGATGGCAATGCCGGTAGGCACAACACGGATGGCGTGTGCCGGTAACAGGAGCGCCTCATCGAGACAGGCGCAAAGATCATAGCCCGCGCTGCCGTCGGTAGCGCGCGTAGGCAAGATGGCGGACGGCTGGAGCTTGCGCATATTAAGTGTCATCAAAACCTCCAGATCATGCGGCTAACCGCGTTTATCTTTTTCCTGATAGAGTGAGAGCTGTCGACGCAGCCGCTCCAACTCTCGTTTGGCATCGTCTAGTTCAATACGGGCTTTGGCGGCGTCCTCAAGGTAATCGGTCAACTGCGAGCGCATATGATCGGCTGATTCCTCACTTTTTTTATAGGCGTCAGCACCGTCTAACGCACACAGCAAAAGCGCCGACATGGGCGACATTTTGGGGTTGGCCTCGAGTGTTTGCGACAATTTTTGATCAAGCGCGCGTGCGAGCGCGCGGACGTAGGCATCATCCTCAGGGGTGGCAATGGTGTAGCTGGTTCCCAGAATTTCAATTTTAACCCGGTTAATCATGTCCGTTCTCCCTTGCCAAGCGCATGACGAACCGTTGTCAGCGCATACTTTGTTTCATTATAGTACATTTCTTGCAAAGGGAAAAGTCTATTTTGACTTTTTTGCAACACTTTTCAAAGTAAGTGACCTTTTATGAGAATGTTTTTCGTTGTTTGGCTTGCGAGCGTTGATTCAAACGGAAATTTCGTCTATAATCATAATAATGTTTGCGCGTTTTCGTACGGCGCACAAATAATCTTCCGGTAGAATAAAAAGGGGATATTTTTTTGAAACAAATTTTCAACAAACAAACCGTAGCACAGAGCATTGTCAATACCCTTGGAAAGGAATTCTTGGTCCAGCCGGAGTCTGCCACTGACGAGCAGTTTTACCGAGCCGTCGTCCAGGTGGTGCGCGGAGTGTTGGAAAAAAAGCGTCGCAGCTTTGCGGCGAAAACTGTTTCGCATGCGCATAAGCAGGTGCATTATCTAAGCATGGAGTTTTTGCCGGGGCGGTCGCTCAAAAATGCGCTTTATAATTTGGGGCTCACAGCGGTGTTCGACGAGGCACTTTCCGGCTTCGACATCAGTCTGGAGCGACTTTATGAGCAGGAACCCGATGCGGGCCTTGGAAATGGGGGGTTGGGGCGTCTGGCTGCCTGTTACCTTGATGGATTGGCCACAGATGGATTTTCTGCCACAGGTTACTCAATTTTATATGAGTATGGAATCTTCAAGCAAAAGATTGTGGACGGGTGGCAGACTGAGCTGCCGGATTATTGGATTCCCGGCGGAGAGGCGTGGCTTGATCCGCGACCCGATCAGGCCACGGAGGTGCGATTTGGAGGGCATCTCAACGACTGGTGGGAGCAAGGAATTCATCGCATTGAGCACACAGGCTACACCACGGTTACGGCGGTGCCATATGATCTTATGGTGCCGGGGTATGATACAGAGGCTGTGAGCGTACTACGTCTTTATAAGGCGCAGAGTCCTGGCGTAGATATGGAAAAATTTAACAGCGGAGATTATTTAGGCGCATTTGGCGCGACCAGTGTGGCCGAAACCATATCCAAAGTGCTTTACCCCAACGACAGCCATCTGGAAGGCAAGAAACTACGGCTGCGTCAGCAGTATTTCCTTGCAGCGGCCTCGGTGGGAGATATTGTGCGGCGACATTTGACGGGTTATGGCACGCTGGACAATCTCCCAGAGCGCAACGCGATCCAGATCAATGATACCCACCCGGTGCTGGCGATCCCGGAAATGATGCGCGTGCTGCTGGACGAATGTGGATATAGTTGGGACAGAGCCTATGATTTTTGCTGCCGGACATTCTCCTATACCAATCACACGGTCATGGCAGAGGCACTCGAGCAATGGGATGAGGAGCTGGTGCGAGAGATGCTCCCGCGCATCCACCAGATTATCCATGAGATCAACGAGCGATTTTGTCGCAGTCTGAAGGAACAGCACGGCTGTTCGGATGCGGCAATTTCCCGCATGGCACCGGTTGGTTATGGACGCATTCGCATGGCTAACCTGGCGGTTGCCGTCTGCCACTCGGTCAACGGCGTGTCGGCGCTGCACTCGCGTCTGGTTACCACCGATGTGTTTCCTGATTATTTCAAGGTAGCACCCTATAAATTTAAAAATGTGACCAACGGAATTGCCTCTCGCCGCTGGCTTTGCCAATCCAATCCCGGTCTGACTGAACTATTGCGTGATACCATTGGACCGGAATTTGAAAAGGATTTGAGCCAACTTTCCCGATTTGCTTCCTTCTCGACCGATGCTGCCGTGCTCGAACGAATGCTTCGCGTGAAGCGGGAGAACAAAGAACGATTCACCACTTTCTTATACAAAAACGCGGGGGTCAAGGCCAATCCTGACGCAATTTTTGATGTGCAGGTCAAACGTCTGCATGAGTATAAGCGACAGCAGATGAATGCCCTGTCCATCATTGCCGATTACCAGATGATCAAAGCCAACCCCAATGCCGATTTTACTCCTCGTGTCCACATCTTTGGCGCCAAGGCGGCACCGGGATACTTCCTTGCCAAACAGATCATCAAGCTTCTGTGTACTCTTGCTAAACTGCTGGAGAGCGACAAGGTGGTAGCCGATCGTCTGCGTGTGGTCTATCTGGAAGACTATCGCGTGACATTGTCGGAGATTTTGATGCCTGCAGCTGATTTCTCACAACAGATTTCGCTGGCCGGTACTGAGGCGTCCGGAACCGGAAATATGAAATTGATGCTGGGCGGCGCTGTGACGCTCGGCACATGGGATGGCGCCAACATCGAGATAGCCCAGGCCGCCGGCATCGAAAATGAGTTAATCTTTGGCATGCGGGCCGAAGAGGTGGAGCAACTTCGGCCACACTATGAGCCATGTGCCATTTATAATTCCGACGTGGTACTGAGGGCGGCGATGGATGCGCTGATCACGGGAGAACTGGGCGACACCTTCCACGAGCTGTACGATGCACTGCGCTACACCGATCGCTATATGGCGCTGGCCGATTTTGATTCCTATCGTACGACCATGAAGAAGAGCGAAAAAATTTGGCTCGATCGTCCTCAATTTGCAAAAATGAGCCTTCTTAACACTGCAGCGGCGGGCGTTTTTGCAGCCGACCGCGCTGTGATGGAGTATGCCAAAAACATCTGGGGATTGGTTGATTAGGTTTTTTAAAAGCACTGCGCAAGAAATCTTCCCCGAAAGGAGTCGTTTTGATGGATGGTTGCCCGTTTGTATGTTTTGATAGCCTATCTGTGGATTTTGTATCACCCATTGGCGCTGTACCCGCCGGGCAGGAGATTACCTTTTGCGTCCGACTGATCAAACGAGCGGGAGCGCATTCGCCCCGCTTGCTGGTTTATGAGGCCGATCAGTGGGAAAATCCGGCTGCCATATTGCCCATGATGCCGTTGCGCGATGAACCCACAGTTGTTTGGTATGTGACACACTTCCTGCCACAGAGGCCCAGCCTCTTGTTCTACCGTTTTGATGCTCAGGTAGGTGATGGACGTCAGTCGATTCTCAGGGGTGACGATTCCACGGGAAAGCTCAACCCATGGAACGGAAAACATTGGCAGCTTACGGTTTATGATGCAAAGATGCGCCAGCCATCTGCCTTGACAGGCGGTCTGATCTATCAAATCTTTCCGGACCGTTTTTATAGCAGCAAAACAAAAAAGGAACACGTTCCGTCCGACCGGATTCTGCGTGACGATTGGGGCGCAATGCCATCATGGAGACCCAATGAACAAGGCAAGGTGCTTTGCAATGACTATTTTGGTGGAGATCTTGAGGGAATTCGTGAGAAACTCCCCTATCTTAAGTCCCTCGGCGTCACGGTGATTTATCTGAATCCTATTTTTGAAGCGCAGTCCAACCACCGCTATAATACGGCTGACTACACCAAAATTGATCCACTGCTGGGAAGCGAAGCGGATTTCAAGGCGCTGTGCGCCGATGCCCGGAAGGTGGACATCTCGGTGATCTTGGATGGTGTATTTTCCCATACCGGCAGCGACAGTATCTATTTTAATCGCGAGGGCCGCTACAAAGGCGGCGCCTATCGAGATCGGAAAAGCCCCTATTTGTCATGGTTCAAATTTGAAAAGTGGCCAGAGAGTTATAAAAGCTGGTGGGGCATTGACACATTGCCCGAGGTGGTGGAAACCGACCCGAGCTATCTCGATTTTATCACCGGAGAAAACGGCGTGATTGATCACTGGATGAAAGCTGGCGCGGCTGGCTTTCGGCTCGATGTTGCTGATGAACTGCCCGATCTGGCACTCGACGCCATTTGTGCCGCTGTTCGTCGACAGGATGCAGAGGCCCCTGTGATCGGGGAGGTCTGGGAGGACGCGTCCAACAAAATGTCCTATGGGATACGCCGCCGCTATTTGCTGGGAAACCAGCTTTCAAGCGTCATGAATTATCCGCTGACCGATGCCATTTTGGCCTTTGTTCGGCAGGGAGATGCCTATAGCCTCTTTTCCGTTTTGCTC
>JAVVPJ010000029.1:242-9334 GCA_036655815.1 Oscillospiraceae bacterium | reverse complement strand
AATGGCGGGGGACAGCCCTTCAATACTCTCGACATTGGGTTTTTCCATCTGGCCCAAAAACTGTCGCGCATAGGAAGACAGACTCTCCACATAACGACGTTGTCCATCAGCGTACAGTGTATCAAAGGCCAGCGAGCTTTTCCCAGAACCTGACAATCCGGTAAAGACGACCAGCTTGTCTCGTGGGATCGTGAGGTCGACGTTTTTGAGGTTGTGCTCCCGCGCGCCCTTGATAATGATTTGATCTTTAGACAATGGCAGTCCCTCCCGTTGAACAGATATTTTGGGTTATATTATACACCTTTTCGATCCTTTTCGCAAAGAAAATACACATTTTGGGGACTTTGGGACTGCTATGCACCCTGTCCTGTGATATTTTGCCCCGTAAAACCGATACTATAGAAAATGATTTTAATGAAATGAAGGGCTGGTTATGCAGAAGAGTCAATCCGACCGGCACGAGGATTCTTACGACACGCTGATACGATCCATTGATGCGCGACTGCACATCGGCGTCAGCTTTGACCTTGTGATGCGAGAACTGACGCTGGGCAGACGACGGGCGCGTCTTTACTTTGTGGATGGTCTGGTCAAGGATGATGCTCTGCTCAAGATTCTCACACCCCTTCTCGCGGTCAAGCCTGCCGATTTGGACAGTCTGCCCAACGCGCAGAGCTTTGCCAAGCATCTGATCCCCTATATTGAGGTCAGTTGTGAAAATGATTTGGATACAGTTGTGACGCAGGTGCTCTCCGGGCCTTCCGCGCTGGTTGTCGAGGGTTTTCAAGACGTGATTCTGATCGACGCACGTACCTATCCAGTTCGCTCATTGCAGGAGCCCGACAGCGACCGCGTACTGCGGGGTGCCCGTGACAGCTTTGTCGAGACACTGGTTTTTAATACAGCGCTCATACGTCGCCGTATCCGTGACACGCGTCTGGTGATGCGATACTACGCCATTGGCAACACCTCCAAGACCGATGTGGTTCTCTGCTATCTGGACGGACGCGCTGACCACGAGGCATTGGCCAAGCTGACCACCAAGCTGGAAAAGATCAAGGTGAAGTCACTCTCCTTGACGCAGGAAAGTCTTGCCGAGGTGCTGATTGACAGGGGATGGTACAATCCCTTTCCGAAGGTGCGCTACACGGAACGGCCCGATGCGGCAGCCGCGACCGTATGCGAAGGAGGCTTGGTGCTCATCGTGGACGGTACGCCTTCGGTGATGCTTCTTCCCACCGCTTTTTTCGACTTTTTTCAGGAGACAAATGACTACTATTTTCCACCTTTGACCGGAAGCTACCTGCGCATTGTGCGCTATCTCATTTATTTCCTAACCCTTTTGCTGATTCCTACATGGTATCTTTTGGTGAGGAATCCAACATGGGTGCCACCATGGCTTCACTTCATTCTCGTCGAGAAAATGAACGAGATTCCCATCTTCGTGCAGCTCATGGTGGTGGAACTGGTCATCGATTGCCTTAAGCAAGCGTCGCTCAATACTCCTTCTGCACTAGGCGGCTCATTTTCAGTTGTGGCTGCCATGATTCTGGGAGAATTTGCGGTGACGGCGCGTTGGTTTGTACCCGAGGTTCTGCTTTATATGGCGTTTGTCGCCGTTGCCAACTTTGCCACGCCGAGTTTTGAACTAGGTTATGCGCTCAAGCTGTCTCGCATGATGCTTCTTGTGCTGGTAGCCTTGTTTAATCTGTGGGGCTATCTGTCAGGATTGGCTATTTTAATGGTGCTGATCGCCACAACTCCTACGCCAACGGGCCAAAGCTATCTGGCACCTCTGATCCCCTTCAATGGTGAAAAGCTACTGCGCCTCCTTGTGCGCCGACGTATGAATGACGGAAATTCTTAAATCGCGCAGTGGATCATCCATCACGTCAAGGGTCCCCATGCATGTGAGTCGCCCACTTTGTCAACGGATAGCAACGTTGGGGCAAGAAGCTTTTTTATGAAGTTACCGGATCGTTTGATGGGTCTTTTTCAGACGTTGATTTCAGGAAAAGAAAATTTAAAAATCCCTATCGGCTTGATCGCCAGGTAGGGATTTTTTGATGAACATAAGAGTCTGCCTCTATTTGGTCCTTCCCTCTTTGAGCCCGTCCTCCTCCCGGTTCCTAAAGGACAGGGAGGGGGACATGCTTGAGATACACGCGTTATAGAGGAAATTCCTACTACTTATTTCTATGGAATGCGGAAAAGCGCTCTGTAACCATGCGATACAACTCACCGATGTCGTGGCTGCAAACATAGTCCCATCCAAGCCAAGTCACCGTGCCGCCTTCCGGGATGGGATTGCTCGCGCCGGGCATCGCCGAAAGAAAGTAGTTGTCAGAAAAGACCGACGCCATCTCCGGTGAAAGGACGAAATCAACGAGGGCCTTGTGCCTTGGCATGCAGTCCTTTTTCACCATAGCCACAATGGGTTCCACCAGCGCTCCTTCCTTGGGCCAAACGACCTCTGCCTGCCCTTTTTTCACAGCGCCCTGGGCGAAAATCCAAGGCAGAATATAGACTCCTGCCCCATCGCTTCTTCCGGTGCCCACCAATCGGGCAGAGGACGCCCCCCCGTGGGAGATGTGGATGTTCGCCTCGAACCGATCCAGTCCCCCGTCGCCGTAGTGCTGATATAGATATGCCATCAGCGCCCCATCCACAGCTTCATGGCCGTCCGGGATGGCAATACAGTCCCGGTATACCGGATCCAGTAGGGCTTCCCATGAATCCGGAACGGGACGGTTGCCCAGTACTTTTTTGTCCACCAGCATCACCTCTGGAAACATTCCGATGGTATTAAAGCAGTTGAAGGGATCCCGAAACTCCTCCGAATGCAGAAAGGGTAGGGTAGAAACATCGTTGATTTTTGCAAAACAACCTTGTTTCACATAGTTCTCCAGAATATTTGGTGTGATAAAATCCTCCATTCCGAAAGCAATGGTAACGTCAGGGATCTCATCCATGGTCTTGGCATCTTTGATATTGCGAATGCTGTTTTCAGGGCTGATGCTGCTTGGGCAGTTTGTGGGCACAAAGCTGTACAACTTTTCTCCTGTTTTTGCGAAATTTTCTCTTTCAAACTGATCATAGGCGGTGCGGAGCTGCTGCTTCATGGGGCAGGGCACCTCTGCATAGAAGTCCAGACAGCGCCCACTTTCGTGCTTTTTGAAAATGACATTTATATTCTGTTCCATGGATTCCTTTCTCCTCTCAAGCATCGGGTTAATGTTTAACATAAGACGTGGTCGTGATCAGTTGCAGCAACGCACCGCTCAGATCTGTATCCAAACGCTTTCCCTTGCGAATGCCATCCCGCTGCCGGAGCAAAAAGCTGTCGAATGCCTCCAGAATCTTCAGGTTTTTCTTTTCCGCAGGGGAGGTTTCAAGCACAGAATGCATGCCACCATTTTCAATAACCACCCGACGGTTGCCCATCAACGCCAGCACCGGATCGTGGGTGGAAACCAGAATCATCTTCCCCTGCCGCATCAACAGCTCCAATGCTCTCTTGCGGTCAATGCCAGCGTTTTCAATTTCATCGATCAGAATGACCGGGGATCGGCTCAAAAGGGCAGTGTCCGCGATCATCAGCGCCCGCGACTGCCCACCGGAGAGCTGGGTTACCGGGGTGTCCATGTGCAACGGCTCACCAGAAAGGGTGTTGGCGCAGGCCACGATGGCGCTGATGATTCCTGTGGGCTGTTCCACGCTGCGGCTCTGCGCATGCAACTTCAAAAAAGCCTCTACAGACAGGTCGATGACGAAGTTCATGTTTTGGGAAAGCTCCGCGATCAGTCGATGTTCCAGACGATCCCGCTGTGCCTCAGTGGGCAGGGCACCGTTGATCAAAATGCTTCGATGGGTCGGCGTATCCCCCTGAGCCAAACACTCAATGTCCTCCAACAGCCGGCTCTTGCCTGAACCGGTAGGGCCTACCACGCAAACGATCTCTCCTTTGCCAAGGGTCAATGTCAGGTTTTCTGGATCCCCGCATTTGTTCCGGCCACCCGTCACCTGCAGGGAGAAGATTTCCTCCGCTTCCGGCACTTCCTCCTGCCGCAGTCTCTGTGCGAGTTCTGCCAGCATGGTCGCGAAACCTTGCCGAGACAACCCATAATCGACGAAGTAGTCCTCCGGATGGTCGCTGAGGATGTCCATCACCGTGGATCGTGGGTCCAGGATCTCCAGCCGGACAGCGTCGAACAGATTGGCTAAATAGGGGAAGCGGGTGAGGACCTCCTGTACGCTGGTCTTTACAAGCAGCTCCTCTGCAAATTTCATATCCATATCCGTTTCCTCCGTCAATCTGAAAAGTCGATCCGCCGCAGGGCGCCTGAGGCATGCTGGCTGCGGATTTTCGTCTGCCCGATGCAGTAGGAGCACAGGGCAGACGGCATGGAAAAGCGCAAATACCGGTCCTCAAGGGATTCTATTTCAGGCTGCCCCAGTAGAATTCTGCTCAATCGAAAGGCCCCCTGTCCGGTGATTCCGTTCACTTGGAGCACCCGGGCGATGGGGTTGACCCGTTTGATATTATAGTAGAAAACCTCTCGCTCTGCCTGAGACACAATGTCCCCTTTAGTGATCACGATCACATCCGCAAAGCGCAACATGGGTCCGATCTTTTCTGGGGTATTCACGCCGGAAAGGTTGTCAATGACGCAGACTGCCAGTATCCCCCTCACATGTGGAGAGCAACGGTTGCATAGCCCCGCACTTTCGCTCAGGAGCAAATTGAAGCCCTGACGCAGGCCCCAAGCAACCCCCTCTTCGATATTTGTAATAAAGAAATGATCCGGGCACAGGTTCCCGGCCAGACCCAGCTTTACGGGAATCCCATGGCTCTGGTACACCGTCTCATCAGATGATTTCAAACAATCGAACTTGATGACACCGGTGCGAAGGCCTTCGCTGACCAGGCAGGAGATGGTCTTGAGAATGACGGAGGTCTTGCCCGAGGAGGGAGGCCCCGCGAAAGTAACAAATTTCATAGGTTGACAGAACATCCTTTCCGACGTGTGACAGGCGATGCGGGATCTTGTTGCTTCTTACGCCACAGCCTATCCACCTATCATACACTTTTTTCAAAATCAAACGCCGTCTTCCGCTTTCCATCACACAGTATGGCCAGTCAAATAATTTGGCTGATGATGGGTCAGACCAGTGTCCCGCATCTTGGAAAGCTCCCGGGAAAGCACACTGCGATCCACCGCCAGTTAGTTTGCAAATTTCTTCCGGGTAAAAGGAATCGCGACGCTTACACGCCGACCTTTTTAGACAGCATGCCCAGCAGCACCTGCCTGCGGATCGATCGTTGCATGAGAGCGTTAATCCTCTGGCTAAACCAACCGTTGCGCTCCACTCATCGGGGGTCATGCAGAGAGGCTCATTACCTGACCTGATTCTGCGGCCACCAGCTTGAGAAAAGATGGAGCACCATATGGGCCGATTCCTGCAGAGAAAAGAGGAATCCGAGGCCTTTGCGGAGTTGACCCTGAAAAGAATTTTTTGCGTTTTCAAGCTTTCGCTATGCTCTTCATGATGATATAAATTGTACAGGAATCCTCTTGCAAATGCAATGCCATTTCAAATCCACAACCTGGGGTTCTGCAAAATCAGCCACTCAGGCAGAAGTATGCAGGCCAAAGCAAGAAGCGCTTTGGTCAGTGTGCTTCCCTTCTTTGCGACAGCGGTATAGCAAAGGAAAGCGTCCATACCTTTGAAGTCCTGCAAAGGGTACCTTGGGTCGTGCCTGCGCAATGGCAAGCAACCTCCCAGTGGTATCCCCACTAATCCGTTCGTAACGGCTGGATATTACATGTGTCATTTCACAATATCTCTATTTCTATGATTTCACATCTTTCAGAATACAGAAGTCACAGCTGATCCAAAAATATGAGACAGCTGCTCACTTCCAGTACAATATTTCATGTGGGAGGCATGCTCAAGTTTCATGGCGCATAGCTGTCCTGCAAAAGGAAATAGCCTTCTTGATCAGAATTATTTACAACAGACTCCATGTCGTCTTGGCAGATTGCCTTAACGCACTTGGTTTTTGTAAACGTTCTGATCCAGAAGGCCATAGCTCTTTCCTTTTGGGCTGCTACCTTGAGAAAATCATCGACGTGTTGCTCTGCTTTCATGATCAGCATGACTTGACCGCATTTCATCAACCGTTGCCATGCCGTTCAAAAGCCAAGCCACGAATATTCAACAGAGCAAATCAGATCTCTACTGATTGCTGGAGGCTGTTTTGACGCTACTGCCAGCTTTGTACTTTTTAATCTTAAAGATGATCATACTAACAAAAAAGATCACCATGATTCCGATCAAGGCCAGCGAAATGGGTCTTTGCAAGAAAATCATATTGCTGCCTCTGGACACCAGCAATGTTCTGCGATAGTTTTCCTCAATCATGGGGCCAAGCACAAAAGCGAGAACAATCGAGCCTTCAGAGAAGTCTAGTTTCTTCAGGAAAAAGCCCACGACGCCAAATGCAATCGCAATTGCCACAGAAAAATAGGTTTTTTCTGATGCATAGGTTCCCAAAATTGAAATCACCAAAACAATCGTCATCAACAGATTGTTAGGCACCAGCAGCGCTTTTGCAAACAGGGGCGTGAGGCACTTGCCGATGATGAACATCACAACGGTCGTCAAAAGGAATCCCAGCAAAATGCCCGCCACCAGATCAGGCTCCGACACAAAAACTTTGGGACCCGGCTTGACGCCATGAACAATAAATGCGCTCATCACAATGGCAATGGTCGAGTTGTTTGGAATGCCAAAGACCAGCAATGGCATGATATTTCCACCGACTGCTGCGTTATTTGCGGACTCAGGCGCAGCAATTCCCAACGGGTTGCCCTCGCCATATGGGACCGTCCCCTTCTTGCCGATCTTTTTAATGATGCTGTAGGCAAGGAATGTCGCAATGGCAGGGCCTAAGCCGGGCACACCGCCCAAGAACGATCCCAATACGGAACCAACCACAATCGCCAAAGCGACATCTTTGAGCTCTTTGAGCGAAATGTGTGTGTTTAAGCCCTTCGTTTTATCCGCCGTGGCATACACTGTGTGGAGATCCTTTCCAACAATGTTAAAGACCTCAGTAATGGCAAAGAATCCGATAATCAAGGAGATCATTTTCAAGCCATCCACAAGTGAACTGGTACCAAATGTGAATCTTCTGACACCGGTAAAAATATCCACACCGACCGTACTCAGAAGCAGTCCGATGCCAACGGACATTAAACTTTTTAAGAAGTTTTTTCCGCTGATGGTCGCCGCCACAATCAGTCCGGCAATCGCAAGAAGCACATATTCCGGATCTGACATTTTGCTGGCCAGCTTTGACATCGGGCCAGACATAAAGATCAGTGCCAAACCACCAATTAACCCGCCAATGGTGGATGCTGTCAATGAATATCCCAACGCTTTTCCTGGAGCGCCTTTACGTGCTAACGCATTTCCGTCCAGAACTGTAGCAACAGCAGAAACTGTTCCCGGAATTCCCAGAACAATAGAGGAAATGGATCCGCCGTATTCGGCCGCTTGATAGGCTGCAAGAAGCAACAGTACTGCTGCCGTAGGCGTAAGAGAATAGGTCAACGGAATGAGCATGACCATCGCGATAGTGGGGCCAAGTCCGGGCATTGCGCCAATCAGCATACCGACAAAGGTTCCCAGAATAATGGCCAGCAGCAGACTGGGTTCAAACAACTGCGTGATATCATAATTCAAAATTGCCGTCATAGCAAACCGTCACTCTCCTTTCGCTTAAGTTAGAATCTGATTGACATCGCTTTTTCAAACAGTGCATACACAAAAATCAGCGTGCAGGCGGTCACGGGAATGCCTTTTTTGAGCAAAGACTTGTAATCTTTTCTGTCTTTGCTGTAAAGCCAATACAACCCAAACACAAAGCATCCAGTTGCAATATAGAAGCATTGCAGCTTGATCCACACAAGCAGATAGAGTGCGAGCACTAATATTGTAATGAAAATAAGTTTCAAATCGCCAAGTACAATCACGGTGCTTTCTTTTTTCATCTCAAACAACAGGCTGATGACCGAGAGAATGATGAGTGACACACAGATAATAACCGGAAAAATCGAAGAGTCTCCACCTCCATTTTTTTTGAGCTGGAACATGTTGAAAACGCCATAGGCACTCATTAAAATAATGGCAACGTGCGTAATGATATTGGCTTTCTTTTTTTCCATTTTTGACCCTCCTTAATTACTAGAGTAGGTCACGGGCAAATCCATCCCCATATATAATCAAATACATCTGTCCGAATTCAAGAAAGCACAGAGTTATAGCCCTGCGCAGATGCTCGTTCGCAAGCATCCTCAATAACAGGCAGGTCGCCTCCAGCGGATGGAAGACCTGTTCAACACAGGTTTTCCATCCGAAGCGAAGGCCAGTGCCCCGCGCAACTATTTTTGGTGGGGATCATTGACATAAAGGCCAAGATCCTTGAGCATATCCGGACCCCATGAAAGTTCTTCCTCCACCATTTTTTTGGTATCGGCCGCATTTTGGAAGTCCAGATCGATACCGACTTTTTTAAAGGTGGCGATGGTTTCCGGGTCATTCATCGCTTTGGTGAATGCATCAATCAGAACATCTTGTATCTCCTGAGGAACATCCTTGTCTGTCACCAGCACGTTAGTTGTCCCAATATTCATCGGATAGCCCATTTCTGTAAAGGTCGGAACATCTGGATACAGGGTGCTGCGCTTTGAGCTTGCCGTTGCCAACCGCAGGAAGTCAACATCAATATCTGTCGCGCATAGAATCGCATCCACACCACCCTGCGTCAAACCGTTCCATGCATCAGCCGTGCTTTTAAACGGGATATTGGTGTAATTGGAGATGCCAAAGTCCTTACGAATCTTCTCCATCGCAAGATGTCCAGCAGTTCCAACGCCAATCGTTCCGATGGTCACCGGAACATTGTTGGTATCCTTCATATACGTTATCATATCGCTGAGAGTTTTAAACTTAGAATCATTTCTTACCTGCAGGAACACCGGAAGGTTGGCGGTCTTCATCAGGTAGCTGACATCTGTGTAGTC
>JAVVPJ010000029.1:0-232 GCA_036655815.1 Oscillospiraceae bacterium | reverse complement strand
GTCGAACTTAATGTTTGGCACAATATATGGACTCTGGCTGAATCCGGTGCTGGCTCCCAGCATAAGGGTGTATCCATCCGGGTCAGCCTTCAACAGGTCCGAAATTCCCATGGTGCCCGACACGCCAGGCTTGTTGATGACCACGATGGTCTGGCTGGTAGGCAGATATTTTGATGCCGTCTTGGACAATACTCGTGCAGCGATGTCAGTTGTGCCACCGGCCGAGAATGGA
>JAVVPJ010000028.1:0-9411 GCA_036655815.1 Oscillospiraceae bacterium | reverse complement strand
TTATACTCGACGAGCCGGCTTTTCATCAATTGCAACTGCTTTTCTCTAAAAACCAGCACTTCCCCGGAAAAAGAAAAAATCCGCAACTGCCCTAAAATTGCACTCAAACAATCGGGAATGTATGCGGATGTAAATTTATTCAATTTGGCCCAAAGAGCCTCCAAAATGGAGTTGCAATTGAATTGCATCAAAAAATTGGAAGTTTTAGGCAAAGGAAAACCCGCACAGCAGCCTGCCATGCGGGTTTGTGGTTGCGGGGGCCAGATTTGAACTGACGACCTTCGGGTTATGAGCCCGACGAGCTACCGGACTGCTCCACCCCGCGATATTGCCTTGTTTATACTGGGTATGCACTTTAGGTACGTAGAGTTATGAGCCCGACGAGCTACCGGACTGCTCCACCCCGCGGTATCCATCTCTTGAGTACTACAGTATTGTAACACAGTTATTTGCAAAGTGCAAGGGCTTTTTGCAAATAACTGCAAACAATTTTTTCAAGAGATTAAACTGTCGGAAAAAGCCCTTGGGCGGCGTCAAGCGCCGCGCGAATCGCAGCCAGCGGCCCATCTTTATCAAGGCGTACCGAGATATAGGGTTTTTGTCCAGCGTTCACCAGCACCCGTCCGCGCAGTCCACCTGCAACGGCCGCTGCGACCAGCGGATCGATATAGTCAAAGTGAAGCAACACCTGATCGCCTCGCTGTAAGATTTCTCGCACCCCCACCGCTGCGGCGCGGTTGCGTACGAGTGCCACATCCAAAAGGCCCGACACAGTGGTGGGCGGCTCCCCAAAGCGGTCGATGAGTTCATCCAAGACATCGTGTGCATCGGCCTCGTTCTCTGCGGCGGCAATTTTTTTATAGATATCAAGACGCTGCGCAAGGCTCTCAATATAGTCCTGCGGAATATGCGCATCGATCTGAATGTCCACCTGACACTCGGCATTTTTTTTGATGGGTTGGCCGCGCGATTCGGCCACTGCCTCGGAGAGCAGACGCAGGTACATCTCATAGCCGACAGCTTCCATATGGCCATGCTGCTGCGCCCCCAGCACGCTGCCCGCCCCGCGGATCTCCATATCTCGCATAGCGATGCGAAAGCCGGAGCCAAAGGAGGTAAACTCCCGTATCGCGGTCAGACGTTTGGCTGCGACCTCGGTCAGCACCTTGGCGGGGCGAAAGGTCAGATAGGTGTAGGCGCGACGGGAGCTGCGTCCCACACGTCCCCTGAGTTGATAAAGCTGTGAAAGGCCCATTCGGTCCGCATCCTCAATAATCAGCGTATTGCAATTGGGGACATCAACCCCCGTCTCAATGATTGTTGTGCAGACCAAGATATCGCTCTCATGATCGACCAAACTCTGCCACAAGCGCGCCAATTCCTCTTCTCCGACCTTTCCATGAGCGACAGCGATGCGGGCATTTGGGAGGAGTTCACGCAGTTGCAGCGCGCAGCGATCGATGGTCTCGACGCGGTTGTGCAAATAAAACGCCTGTCCGCCCCTGCGAATCTCACGGCGCAAGGCCTCAGCGACCACACTCCAATCATGCTCCAGTACATAGGTCTGTACGGGATGACGATCCTGCGGCGCTTCCTCAATGATGGACATGTCACGAATCCCGCTCATGGCCATAGACAACGTGCGTGGAATTGGCGTAGCCGACAGCGTAAGTACATCAACGGACTCACGCAATTGCTTGAAGCGTTCCTTGTGGGCAACACCAAAGCGCTGTTCTTCATCGATGACACACAGCCCGAGATCCTTGTATTCCACATCCTTCTGCAACAGCCTATGGGTTCCGATCACGATGTCAACCGTTCCGTTTTTGAGTCCCCGGATGGCTTCTGCCTGTTCCTTGGCGGTGCGGAAGCGACTGAGCAGCTCCACTTTAATCGGGAATCCCTCCATCCGATGGGTAAATGTCTGATAGTGCTGCCATGCAAGGATCGTGGTTGGCACCAGTACGGCACACTGTTTGGAATCTTCCACGCACTTAAAGGCGGCCCGGAGGGCCACCTCTGTTTTCCCAAACCCTACATCGCCGCACAGCAGCCGATCCATCGGGCGTGGGCTTTCCATATCGCTCTTGACCTCCGCGATGCAGCGCAGCTGATCGTCGGTTTCTTCATAGGGGAAACGCAGTTCAAAGTCGCGCTGCCAGTCTGTATCGGCAGGGAAAGCGTGGCCCTCAGCCGACAGCCGCTTTTTATAGAGCACCGTCAGCTCCTGCGCCATATCGGCCACAGCGGCCCGCACCCGGGCACGGGTCTTTTGCCACTCTGGGGATCCAAGGCGAGAAAGACGCACCATGCCATCCTCAGCCTTGCCGATGTATTTACTGACCAGATCGAGTTGCGTCACAGGAACAAAAAGCACGTCGGAACCATGGTAACGAATCCTGATATAGTCCTTGGTGACACCCATGACCTCGCGTTTGACGATCCCCTCAAACACACCAATCCCATGGGTTGCATGAACCACATGATCGCCTGCTGTCAGATCTGACAGTGAGCGAACGGCATCGGCAGCCGTACGGCGCGCCTTCTTAATGCGGCGAGGCGGCGCAACAGATCGGGCGTGACTGATCACCGCAACATTGATCATGGGATATTCAAAGCCCCCGGACAATGTCATATCGCTCAAAACCACCTGTCCAGGCGTCAAGACAGGTTCTGCCTCATAAACAGCCGAAATTCCCTCAGATCTTAGGTCGCGCAGCAGGGCGTCGCAGCCCCGTGGAGTGGGCAGCAGCACCGCGACAGACATGTTTCGGCGCAAAAAGTGACCAATATCCTCCAACAAGGCGTCCAGTTCCCCACTCCAAGGCGCGAGCGGCAGTGCTTGGATGCTGATTGTCGAACGCGGATGCAGCTCCGGCAGCGCACGTGTAAAGGTATCAAGCACAATGCTGAGGTGGTCCTTCATCGCGTAGAGAAGGTCATCAAAGCTTCCACTGAATCGGTCACAGCCGGGAAAGCAAATTCCATCTTCCAAAAGCGTCGAAACGTCCTCATCTGCCTGCCAGGTGGCGCTTTTCATCGCCTCGCGGCAGGCCGCAGGATCGGACAAAAGCAGCAATCCGTCTGACGACAGATGGTCCAGTAGCGTGTAAGCTCTTCCGTAGAGAATGGGCAGAAACCGATCGAGCGACTCCAGCGAAACGCCTGCCTGCTGCGCTTCCAGCAGATGCTGCAACTCACGGGCGGCCGGTGCGTCCTTTTTCTGTGTGGCAAGGCAACGCTCCAGCAGCTGCTCCAACCCATCCGATGGCGGCAACGCCTCGCGGGCAGGGGAAATCATCAGCTCATCTGCCATCTCTCCGCGGCGCTGGGTATCCGTTGCGAAAAAGGCAATGGAGTCGATTTCATCCCCCCAAAACTCAACGCGCACCGGCTCCTCAGCGGCAGGCGAATAGAAGTCAACGATACCGCCACGTACTGCATAGGTGCAGACGCCTTCCACCTGTGCGGTACGCAGATAACCCGCAGCATGCAGACGACGTGTCAAGCCATCCGGCCCCTCGGAAAAGGTACCCTTGAGGTGAAAGCTGCGTTGCGCAAGCATCGAGGGAGAAAGAGTATACTGCATTGCAGCCTCGCAGGAGGCCACTACCAGCGGGTGCTGGGAGCGCATCGTTTCCAACACCCCGAGACGGGCAAACTCATATTCGCGGCTGGCTGCGCCCTCGTGCAGCATCAGTTCCTTTGCGGGATAGTGCAGCACCGGCCAATCGGGAACAAACGCGCGCAGGTCCTCCGACAAGCGCACGGCAGTCGGCTCATCGGGCGCGAGCAATAATGTTGTTCTGCCCAATGCCTCCCGCAGCATTCCCGAAAGATGCACCTTGTGAATGTGCGAAAGTCCCACACAAAGCAGAGGGGTTTTGGCATGGGACACCCCCTGCAAAACCTCTTCATAGGCCGGGACCTGTCGGGCAACATCATAAAATTTCATCATTTGGCGTTATACCTGTTCATTGCCTCGGCAACCTGTCCTTCCACCAAAAGCGCAAGCGCATCATTGGCACGTGCAACCGCTTCCTCAATGCGCTTTCGATCCTCGGCACATGGCACCGACAACACCCAGTCTGCCATATCATAGTCGGGATGTGGTTTGGCTCCTACGCCTATCTTAATGCGTGGGAATTGGTGGCTTCCGGTCAGAGAAATGATATTTTTGAGGCCGTTGTGTCCACCGTCGGAGCCGTGAGGCCGAATCCTAAGCCGCCCCGGTTCAAGGGAAACATCATCATGCACCACGATCAGGCGTTCCACGGGAATTTTATAAAATTGCATTGCGGCCACTACCGCCTGTCCAGATAGATTCA
The DNA here is from genome assembly GCA_036655815.1 of Oscillospiraceae bacterium. Taxonomy (GTDB): domain Bacteria; phylum Bacillota; class Clostridia; order Oscillospirales; family Ruminococcaceae; genus Yanshouia. The sequence continues at coordinate 5,083 of JAVVPJ010000028.1, read as the reverse complement.
TAAAGGTGGATGGCTTAAGAAACAGTGCTTTTTTCCCTTGGATGATACATTCCCCTGTCAGCGATTGAAAGCGCATCCGATCGATCGCAAATTTTCTATTTTCGGAAACATAGTCTGCAACAAGGAAGCCCACATTGTGCCGGGTATTCTCATATTGGCGTCCGGGATTTCCCAAACAGGCGACAATGCAATCCACCGGACCGGCAGACGGTGCGGTGGTTGTTTTGATTTTTTGGAACAATTGAAAAATGTCAGACATACGCATCCCTTTCCCCTCGGTATTATAGCACCGCCAAACAGACCGAATCTGTCGAAATGTTTCTACTCATATAATCTATAATGGACGGGATTCTCAAGAATCCCGTCCAAGGCAGGGCGTCACACAGTGCATTACAGCAGCAGCGGCGAAACCGAGCGATCAGAATAAATCCGATTGATTGCCTCTGCAAAGACAGGAGCCACATGTAGCTCCTTGATTTTTCCGGAAGGCGTGTTGGTGGTGACAGGGATGGTATCGAGCAACATCATTTCTTTCAGGGCACTCTGCTCGATGCGCTCCAACGCTGCGCCAGACAAGACGCCATGCGTCGCGCCGGCATAAACTTCCACCGCACCAGCCTTTTCGATGAGCGCATTGGCGGCATTGCAAAGGGTTCCGGCCGTATCGACCATATCGTCGACCAGAATGCAAACCTTTCCCTTGACATCGCCAATGATGTTCATGATTTCCGAGACGTTGGCGGTCGGACGTCGCTTATCCACAATGGCAATGGATGCGTCGATGCGCTCGGCAAACTTGCGTGCGCGCGTGACCGATCCCAGATCCGGTGAAACGATCACCAGCTGATCACGGGGAATGTCGCGAAATTTCTCGGCATAGTAGCGCGCCAGCAGTGGCACGCCCAGCAAATGATCCACCGGTATGTTGAAAAACCCCTGAATCTGCGCCGCATGCAGATCCATGGTCAAGACGCGGTCGGCGCCGGCCGTTGTGATCAGATCGGCCACCAGCTTGGACGAGATGGGATCGCGGGCTTTGGCCTTTCGATCCTGCCGCGCATAGCCAAAGTAGGGCATCACGGCGGTAATACGCCCGGCCGAAGCACGTTTGAGTGCATCAATGGCAATCAGAAGCTCCATCAGGTTGTTGTTCACCGGATGGCAGGTCGACTGCACGACAAATACGTCGGAGCCGCGCACGGATTCGTTGATGGAAAGCGAAATTTCGCCGTCCGAGAAGCTCTTGACCTGCATATCCCCCAGCGGGAGTCCCAACGCCCGCGCAATTTGTCCGGCCACCCCTGGATTGGCGTTACAGGTAAAAATCTTAATATCCTTGCCGTGAATGTTCATGGTCATCCATCCCCCTAAAACTTTTCAGTACAAGCATCAATCGAACGGAGCCTCCCCGTTTGGGCATCGAAGTATTGCGAACCCTCAGTGTGTCTTGCGATAGCGCAGCGCCATTCCGGGTTTCTGGATCTGCCGCACGCGGCCGATGGCGAGCGCATCCGGTTCGACGTCCTCGATGACGGTTGTCGCGGCTGCCACATAGGCGCCCTTCCCCACCCGCACAGGGGCAATCAAGTTGGTATTACAACCGATAAAAGCGTTGTCTTCTACGGTTGTGCGATATTTTCCTTTTCCGTCATAGTTCACCGTCACAACACCGCAGCCGACATTGATTCCGGCGCCGAAATTGCTGTCCCCAATGTAAGTTAAGTGAGCAAACGAGGTTTTCTTTCCTACTGTGGAGTTCTTGATTTCTACGAAATTTCCAATTTTGACATCGTCGGCAACCACACAATCGGGTCGCAACTGTGCAAAAGGTCCAATGCGCACCCCGTTTCCAACGCAGCTTTTCTCCAGTCGCGAGGCATCGATGGTACAGCCATTGCCAATATCGCAGTCGATGATGGTGGTATGTGGGCCGATGACGCACCCTGCGCCGATGGTCACATGTCCCTTCAAGATTGTTCCTGGCAGAATGGTCGTATCCCGCCCCACATGCACATCAGGGCCGATGAGTACGCCGTCATCCAGAGGGATGTCCACCCCTTGGGCATAAAGTGCATCCAGCACCCGAGCGCGCGCTGCACGATTCAGCTCGGCAAGTTGCTGCCGGTCATTGGCGCCCCGGGCGATGTCTGCATCCAGACAGACAAAAGCCCCGGCCCGACCACCCAAACGAGGCGCGAGCTCCACCACATCGGTAAGATACAGCTCAGCCTGCGCATTTTGGTCGGTCAACCAAGGCAAAACGGAAAGCAGATAGGAAATTTTAAACCAATAGGCGCCTGCGTTGATTTCGCGAATGGCCAATTCCTCAGCGGTGGCGTCGGCCGCCTCCACAATGCGTACAAATGTCCCGTTGTTTCTTGCAATTCTCCCATAACCGGCTCCATCTGCCAACTCGGCCGATAGCACTGTGACGCAAAAATCATTTTCCCGATGAAATGCAAGTGCTTGTTCCAGAACGGCAGGCGTCACCAGTGGTGCGTCTCCGCACAATACAACAACCTCGCCGACACCTCGCGCCGACGCTTCTTTGAGAAATGTTTCTGCCATCATGACCGCATGTCCCGTCCCACGCCGTTCTTGCTGTACAGCGACAGTGGCTCCCTGAGGCACCAATTTTTTCGCTTCCCGCGGTTGATCAGATAGGACAACGCAGAGGTTTTCTGGCAAAATTCCCGCCTCTTGACAGGCATCTGTTACCCATGACAGCATGGGTTTCCCCAATACCTCACAGCAGACCTTGGGGCGATCAGACTTCATTCGCTTTCCATCTCCAGCCGCCAAAATCACCGCTGTTGTATGGCACATGACGCAGTTCCCCCTTTTATCCTATTTTAAATGGACATACACGTTTATTATGGCAAGCTTTTGTCGAAATTGCAAGTCAAATGCTAATTTATAGAAACATTTGTGAAAAGTGACTTTAAAGTTCTCACACGAGATCCCATTCTTTGGCAGTCTCCGATCATCGCCCATCAAATAACCCCACATAAGAAAAGCGATGTACACTCATCACAAGGCCAACGGCCAGCCATGTTGTCACCACCGAGGTGCCGCCCGCCGATAAGAGCGGTAGGGTCAGCCCAGCCACCGGCAGCAGCGACAGACACATTCCGATGCTCCACACCACCTGAAATGCAATCATTCCAAACACACCGACGCAAATGAGGCGTCCGAGCGGATCGGTCGCACGACGGGCATTGAGCAAAAAGTTCAGACACAGCAATGCCAACAGCGCGATAATGGCGCAACAGCCCATAAATCCCAAGGCCTCCCCGGCAAAGGAAAAAATAAAATCGTTGTGCATCTCCGGGGTAAACTGATGATCTCCCGAGAAGATTCCCTTGCCCCAAAGCTGTCCCGACCCGATGGCGACAATGCCCTTTTCCTGCTGATATCCGGCATTGAGCGGATCGTTTGCCGCCCCCCATACGGCAAGAATGCGTTCACGCTTGTTGTCATCCAGAATGAAGAACCAGATCAATGGGGAAACGGCAACCGTCGCAGCGAGCGCCACCGCCACATAGCGCAGGTTGAGGCCCGCCACAAACAACATGCAAACAAAGACCGACACAAAAACCATCGCTGTACCATGGTCGCCTTGCAACATCACCATACCGGTGGGAATGGCGCCATGAATGCACAACAGCAGAAGCGTCCGGGGATCGTTAATGGACTCCTTTACCTTTTCGAGATGCAGTGCGAAGGCAAGCACAAAGGCAATTTTCAACAGTTCAGAGGGCTGAAATTGCAACCCAATCAGCGGAATCTGCAACCACGCCTTGTCATCCACATAGGAATAACGCTGGATGCCGAAAAAGTAAGTCAACATGACCAGAACCGCCGTGAGAGGCATATAGAACTTCCACAGATTGGCAAGTGATCGGTAATCAATCAGTGAAATAATCATCGCCGCTCCGAAACCCATGAAAACCGCCACCATCTGCATGACCACTACACGCAGTTTGATGTAATCGCAAAGATAAATGCCCCAAAGCAGGGCGATGCTCAACACTGAGCAGGTCAAACAGAGAACCAGCAGTAATCGATCCGTTCTCCGATAAAGCTTGGAAAAATATTGTCCGATTTGATTCATACTACCCCCGAAGATCTATAGATCAGGATGTCGTTTTCATTATAGTGCAAATTTTGTTGAAAGACAAGTGCAGGAAAATTGCACATAGGATGGAAAAAAGGTCCTTGCCTGTGCTATAATAACCGCAGAGCGGTTAGATGTCCACATCCGATAAGGGCTATTTCACCGGCAGACGGTCTCTTTCCATCGTGTGCTTTGCATGGATGACTGCGGGTGATGCACAAGTCGCTGCAACCGGTTTGCTGCTTGACGGGCAGCAGGATTCTTGGCTTATGCCGAGTTGATCTCATACCATGATGCGCTATGATCGATGCTTGTCGCCGCTTGAGGATGACGCGTGCCATGCGTGTGCAATCCTGATGGCGCAATTGCCAAAAAAATGAACGTCGAAAGGATGCGGGTCGCGCATGCCGCTGATCATGACAACCCACACGCCACAAGAAACCGAAATGGTGGGCGAGGCGCTTTCCCTTCGTCTCGACGCAGGAGACATTGTGGCCCTTGAAGGGGAGCTAGGTGCAGGGAAAACCGTATTTGTGCGAGGTCTTGCGCGGGGTTTGGGCTGTGCAGACGAGGTTTCCAGTCCCACCTTTGCACTCATCAACGAATATCGGGGCGGTCGCTGCCCTCTCTGTCATATGGATGCCTACCGCCTGGCCTGTGCCGATGATTTAATTGATACCGGATACTTTGATTATGCTGATGGCGGCTGGATTTGCATTGTGGAATGGAGCGAGCGGGTGGCCGCCGCCCTCTCTCCTTCATATGTGATTCGTATCACACGCATCGACGACGCGACGCGTCAAATCGAAATGAAAGGGCGGGGACTATGATTACGCTGGGAATCGACACCTCCTCCAAGGCCTGCTCCTTCTCCTGAGCCAACAGGAATTCCTTGCGGCTCTCGGTCACTGCCCGCCTTAGTTCCTCTCCCTTCACCGGGCAGTTGAGCATTTGGGCGATGCGGTC
>JAVVPJ010000027.1:1974-9470 GCA_036655815.1 Oscillospiraceae bacterium | reverse complement strand
CGGTGCGTGGCATAGCAGGATACTAAATAAGAAGATCGTTGTTGCCTATTTACATGAAAAAGCGCCGATCCCGCATGCGTTGCGGCGTCGGCGCTTTTTGGCGTTTTACAGAAAGAGGAAGCTAGCACTGCCTGAGATTAGGCGTCGGATGGCGCCCTTCTGAGAGACAAGAACGTTTGCCCTAGTCGGAATATGATCAGAACCACTACAGCTGAAAGCAGAACAATCATTCCATCTGCAAGTTCTGGCTTCTTTAGCAGCTCTCTCAAAAAAACATAAACGATTTGCGCAATGGCATAATAGAGGGACAGTGCTGAAAAACGCTCGGAAGCTTCCGTCATTTCTTTTGTGCGACAGTAGGTAGAGACGGTCAGGAGCAGTGCCGAGACACAAGCAATGGATAGGAGTGCGGTAAGCCATGCGCCAAACCATCCACCCAGCCATCCACCCAGCCATCCAAGAAGGAGGCCTACAGTTAACAGAAATGCAGAGATTCGTGCAACAAACACCCTGCGGGCCTTTCCTAACAGTAAAAATGCAGTCAAGGTGAGAAGTGCAGCACCAATCCATGCTGGAACGACTCCAAAACCGAAATGCAGAACGATTAGACCACCGGCAAAGCTCAACAAAGCCCATTGATTCATATGGCGATTCCCTCTTTCTGTTTCAAAGCATGACACACGTGACACAATTGTAGCATGCAACTGTTAGGCAGATGCTTACTGCTTGGGGTGATGATGCGTTTCGTCATGACTCTGAAATTTATTGTGTACGCTGAGCAGCGCATCGGTAGCGGTATCAAAATCCTCGACCTCTTGATAGCTGTCCACCAACTCGCTTTGTACCAAATCGCTGTAATCCAAAATGGCCGAGGCTTTTTTTGGATATACCAGACGCAACAGCACAGGAGTGATAACAGCTGTCACGCCCACCATAATGATGACCGGGGCCATAAAGTCGGGATACATAAGCCCGGATGACAGACCTTTGTTGGCCACAATCAAAGCAACCTCACCGCGGGTAATCATTCCCACACCGATGCGTAGCGATTCGGAACGGGTGTAGCCGCAAGCGAGTGCACCCAATCCGCAGCCGATGACCTTTGTCACGGCTGCCACAACAACGAGCAGAACCGAGAAGAGAATAATAGAGGGGCCAATTGTGGGAAAATCAACTTTAAGGCCTATGTTGGCAAAAAAAATGGGGGACAACAACATATAGGACAATATCTCACAGCGCGAGGTTACAAAGGTGACACGTGTGGTGTTGGAGATAATCAGTCCCGCAATAAAAGCGCCCGTAATATCAGCCACACCGAACAGGGATTCGGCGGCCCAGGCATAGAACAGTGCAAAGGCCAGAGAGAGAATGGCAAAGCGCTTTCGGTTCCAGGAAGCGCTGCTCATCCATTTTTCGATCATGCGATGGAAAAACCCTCCGACTAAAAGGCTCAACCCAAAGAAAGCAACCAGCTTCACCATAACGACCCAGAGTTTGACCGAGCTGTCGGCCACGCCGGTGATAATGGTCAGTGCGATAAGACCCAGAATATCATCAATCAGGGCGGCTGCCAAAATGGCATTGCCTGAGTTGGTTGAAAGTTTCCCCATTTCCTTCAATGTTTCAACTGTAATGCTGACCGACGTGGCGGTCAAAATGATGCCGATGAACAGACACTGAAGAAAATCGTCTTTGCCTCCACCATGAAAAGCCATGGCCAGCAGATAGCCGCCGGCGAGCGGAACCAGAACGCCAATCAGGGCGATGATCAAGGAAGAACGCCCCGATCTTTTAAGCTCCTTGATATCGGTTTGGAGACCGGCCGTGAACATTAAGACGATGACGCCAAGTTCAGCAAGATTGTCCATAAAAGCGCTTTGGGTGATCGCTCCCAGACAAGCTGGGCCTAAAATCAGGCCTGCCAGTAGGGCGCCGACTACCTGTGGCATATCAACCTTTTTCGTAAGAATGCCAAACACTTTGGTGATGGCTAAAATCACTGCGACTTGAGCTATAAAAGTATAGGACTGCAAAAGAATCGCTCCCTTCCCTCCCCGATAGACAAGGAGGATCACGCGTAATTTATTAAGATGGGCCCTTTTGCCGAGCGGTGCGCATTTCTATATGAATCATAAAGGCAAGCAGGGCGCGCAATAAGATCACAGCACCCAGAATCACCAGCTCGCTTACTTCTCTTATGAGAACCGTTTTAAGAATTTCAGCTGCCATTTTAAATTCCAGCCCGGTTTCCATCGCTTCCAGCAAAAGGTGTTTAAAGTCCTGATGACATTTCCCGACCAGGGAGGACAGATAATAGTAAAAAGCGCGAAATGCGCCGACGGCGACAATAAAAATGCCGATCAGCTCAATTGATGCGATGACGCCGGGCAACACCGCTTCGATCATGCGATGCAGCATAGAGCCTCCTTAAGATAGTGAAAATTTTGAGCCAGAGGGCTCAATGGCAAAATCAGTGACGGGTGTGTCTCATAAGGAATCGAGGTACTCCTCAAGACAAAGACCCTGTTCAAACATGATGCTGGCATTTTCCAGTCCGACATAGCGCATATGCCACGGTTCAAAATTGATCCCGGTAATGTCCTGCTTCTCCTTGGGATAACGCAATATAAAGCCAAATCGGTGGCCGTTTTGTGCCATCCATTTGGCAGCATCCGTTGTGGCGAACGCTTCGGTCAGAACCTGATTGGAAGGAGTCACAATGTCAAGTGCGAGGCCGGTATGATGTTCACTGTGTCCGGGTGGCGCCACCCATTTGGCGGCTTCGATCAATGCAGCTTCGCGGTCCAGGCCCTGTGCCATTTGACGAGAAATTTGTTTTTCAAAAAGTTGCTGAGACTGTTCGCGTGTGCGATAACCGTAACAGGGCAGCAAGATCACCGAATCGGCTGCAGCAGCCGTAATCATGTCATCAAGCGCACTGACAATGCGTGAATCAATTTTGTATCCATAGCGTGTCATAGACAATTCGACAGTAAAGTCATCGGGAATGGCATGTGCAGGGTTGACAAGCATCAAACGCCAGTCCTCAGCAACAGGCACAGAACTGTCCGATGAGGAGGTTATGGCTGTTGATGTGGCCAATGATGGCGACATTGACACCGATGTCGAGGGCGCGGATGACGGGGGCAGCATCGCTGATGAAGCCAAAGATGCGGGAGACGGCGCAGCCGATGGCAGAGCTTCCCCATCCGGCATTGCGCGGGCGCAGCCGGACAGCAATGCAATAATGATTAGTATCACAAAAAAACGACGAATCATGTTCATTTCCCCCTTTGGAGGCTTTCTGTTTTGCGGTACTATTGTGCCACAAAATGCTTTAAAATGCAAGCGCACGGTTGGCCACGGATGTGTGACGGCGAGCACTGGTATGGGCAAGCGCATACAATAGAGCGAGGAGGTGTTTGTGTTGGATAAAAATGAAGAGTGCAAAGAGAAATTTGGCGCAGATGCATGTGGGCCAATGTGGTTTAAGGTACAAATTTGTGTCTCAAAAGAGCGCGAGGCTGCAGAACGCTTGGCACGTCGCTTACGCGAGGACGGGTATAACGCCTATGTCGTAGCCGATGATCGCGACTAACTGGATCGATGGCAAAAGATGATCCGCCCACGGAAGCTCCTCGCTCCGGGGGCGGATTCTTTTCCACTGCGTTTCGCTATTCATCTTCACGCCGGGTTACGGCGATGGATAACTCGTCGAGATCTTGCATGGGCACTTGAGCAGGGCAACCGCTCATCAACTCGCTGGCATTTTGCACCTTGGGAAAGGCAATGACGTCGCGGATGGAATCACGACCCAGCAATAACATCACCAATCGATCAAGGCCGTAGGCCATTCCACCGTGAGGGGGGACGCCGTATTTGAAAGCGTCAAGCAGAAAACCAAAGCGCCGATAGGATTCCTCTTCTTCCATACCAAGGGCAGCGAACATGCGTCGCTGCAATGAGGGATCCGAGATGCGGATGGAGCCACCGCCCAGTTCAACGCCGTTAAGAACCAGGTCGTAGGCTCGTGCGTGTACGCTACCAGGATCGGACTCAAGGCGACTCACATCATCCAGATTGGGACAGGTGAAAGGATGATGCATCGCAAAAAAGCGGCCTTCATCAGGGTCATATTCCAAGAGCGGAAAGTCAGTAACCCAGAGAAGATCAAAACTTCCCTCGGGGATCAGGTTCAGCTTTTTGGCCAATGCCAAGCGAAGCGCACCCAGAGCTGCAAAGACAACAGCGTCGGAGGCGTCCGCGACAACCAACAGCACGTCGCCTACGGCAAAGCCCGTCTGCCTGTCCATAGCGGAGATTTCGTCTGGGGTGAGAAACTTTTCAAACGAGGAGGATCTGCCTTCAGCGGTGTAGCGCGTAAAAGCTAGTCCCTTGGCTTTGAAAAGACGTACCGTTTCAGTCAATTTATCGATTTCCTTGCGGGAGAGTTGAGAAGCAGCGCCTTTGACGCAGAGTGTGCGTACCGAACCGCCGGCCGACAGCGCACTGGAAAAAACGGCAAAGCCGGTGTGAGACAACAGACCGGAAAGATTGACCAGTTCGAGGCCGAAGCGTGTGTCTGGCTTGTCGGAGCCAAAGCGTTCCATCGCTTCCTCATAAGGGATACGCCGCAGGGGAAGCACGAGGTCGCGACCAAGAATTTCACGGAAAATTTCTTTCATCAGCCCCTCGTTGATCGTCTGCACGTCAATTTCATCAACAAAGGACATCTCTATGTCGATCTGTGTGAATTCGGGCTGCCGATCGGCGCGCAAATCCTCATCGCGGAAGCAACGAGCGATTTGCATATAGCGGTCAAAGCCAGCCAGCATCGTGAGCTGTTTGTAGAGCTGGGGCGACTGGGGAAGCGCATAAAACTTGCCAGGGTGTACGCGGGACGGAACCAGATAGTCGCGCGCACCCTCCGGGGTCGATTTAATCAAAATCGGAGTTTCAATCTCCACAAAGCGGTTGCGGTCAAAGTAATCACGCACCAGCTTGACAATGCGGTGGCGCATGATGAGGGTGCTTTGCAGTTCCGGACGGCGCAAATCGAGGTAACGGTAGCGCAGACGCAGTTCTTCGTTGGTCTTGATGCCATCCTTGATGTCGAAGGGAGGCGTTTCGCTTTTGGAGAGAATCCGCAGGTCGGTGACATAAAGCTCAACCTCTCCAGTGGGAAGATCGTGGTTGACCGATTCACGCCGACGCAACAACCCCTCGGCCATCAAAACAAATTCACTGCGTACCGCAGAGGCTTTTTCAAAGATGTCGCGGGATGTGGCATCATCAAAGGCCAATTGAGTAACACCGGTGCGGTCGCGAAGATCAATAAAGACAAGGTTGCCCAGATCGCGCTGCTTGGCGGCCCAGCCTGCCAATGTGAGCGTTTGTCCGATCTGTTCGGGGCGCACCTCGCCGCAGTAGGCGGTGCGCTTGAGCCCCTTCATAGTGTCTGCCATCGTTTTTCTCCCTCCATCGGGTCATCCCGATTGTAAATCTATCCGTTATTTTGCAGCAATGCGCAGAAAGATACAGCAAAATCAGAGTTGAGCATTAAGGGGATCTGTACGCCGGTGCTCATATCCTTGATTGCAGCCTCTCCCTTGTGAAGCTCTTCATCACCCAGAACCATTGTGAAGCGCGCCCCCAGCTTATCGGCGTAGCGTAACTGCGCCTTGAGGCTGCGTCCCATCACATCGCTTTCAGACCAGATGCCGACGGCGCGCAGGCGGGCAGCGAGGGCGCCTGCTGTCGCCGAGGCGGCGGCACCCATGGGGGCAATGTAGAGGGCGCAACGGGAAAACGGGGTTTCCACCACGCCCGAGGAGGCCATCACCAGAAGCAGACGCTCCAGACCCATTGCAAAGCCGACGCCGGGAAGTGCAGGCCCACCCAGCTCCTCAATGAGTCCGTCATAACGGCCACCGCCACAGACGGTGCCTTGGGCCCCAATGGTGTCAGTGACGAACTCAAAGACGGTGCGCATATAATAATCGAGGCCTCGCACAATGTCGGGATCCAATTGGTAGTCCACTCCCATGGCGTCCAGTCGTGTCTTTACCTCGTCAAAATGAGCCGCGCAGGCGGGGCAGAGATGGTCCAGCATTTTGGGTGCATCGGCCACAAGAGCTTTACAATCGGGACATTTGCAATCAATAATACGAAGAGGATTTGTTTCAAGACGCGTCAAACAAGTGGAACACAGGACATCTCGGTGCGCCTGAAAATATTCTCGGAGTTTTTTTTGGTATTCCGGACGACATGCTTTGCAGCCGATGGAGTTTAAGAACAGCGTAGTTTTGGTGACGCCCAGCGCGCGCAAAACCTCCGAGGCCAGTAAAATGGTTTCGGCATCGGCACCCGCCGAGTCGCTGCCAAGAGATTCAACCCCAAATTGGTGGAACTCTCGTAAACGGCCGGCCTGTGGCTTTTCATAGCGAAAGCAATTGATAATGTAGCTTGCTTTTATAGGAAGCTGCCCAGTCAATAGATTGTTCTCAATGGCGGCCCGTACAACACCGGCTGTGCCCTCAGGGCGTAACGTCACCGAGCGGTTGCCTTTGTCCATAAAGGTATACATTTCCTTTTGCACTACGTCGGTGGTATCACCAACAGCGCGACAGAACAGCTCGGTATGCTCAAAGGTGGGCGTGCGAATCTCAAAAAATCCAAAATGTTCAGCAATGGAGAGCGCAGTGCGCTCAATATGGTGCCAACGCGCACTGTCGGCGGGCAGTATATCGTGAGTTCCTTTGGGTGCGGCGGTGAGCAGTTTCATGAAAGGCATCCTTTCCTGTTGTAGTATGGGGTACTGATTCGATCCCAGCAAACTGCCAAGTCAAGCCGTCACCCTCGTTCAGAATCAACCTGCGGATTTCAAGCAAAACGCCCCCGCCCCCGTTTGTCAAAGGGGAGGGGCGTATCTCGATGCAAGAGAAGAGGGGGCTATCGCTTGGGATTGACGATGTTACGCCAATCGAGATCGCCCTTCTCCAAAGCGTGAATTAAAGCCTCGGCCGTGGCAATGTTGGTTGCAACGGGAATGGAGTGGACGTCACAAAGGCGCAACAGATTGGCCTCGTCGGGTTCGCCCGGCTTCATGGTGATGGGATCGCGCAGAAAGATGAGCAGATCGATTTCGTTGCAGGCAATTCTGGCTGCAATCTGCTGGTCGCCTCCCTGTTCCCCTGAAAGAAAGCGGAAGATGCGCAGACCGGTGGCTTCGCCCACCAGTTTTCCTGTGGTTCCGGTTGCACAAATGTTGTGTTGGCTAAAAATCCCGCTGTAGGCGATGCAAAATTGCACCATAAGCTCTTTCTTGGAATTATGGGCGATGAGTGCAATGTTCATGAGCAGCCTCCTATCCTGTATGAAGCGGATGACGCCGCAGCAGCGCCTTATTTCAGGCGTTTGGTGTTAAGAAGAACCCGTTCGCCGAGCAAACGGCGGGCTAGGTCGGAAATCTCCCGCATGGCGGGGCTGTCAAGGGG
>JAVVPJ010000027.1:0-1964 GCA_036655815.1 Oscillospiraceae bacterium | reverse complement strand
ACAAATGCCCATCTGACAGGAACGCTCCACAGCCGCATCATCGGGAATCACAGAGATCAGCCGTGCGCCGACGCGATCAATGACGGCATCGAGGTGAGGAAATTCGGCAGAAAGCTGGCATCTGGAAAAACGATTGATGACCAGCAAAGGATCAAGTGTATGCAACATGGAAGCAGCGCGTGCAGCATCTCGCACAGCAATGCCCTCACAGTTGGTGATAATGAGAGCGCCATCACAGACAGAGGTGGCAATGTCAAAACTCTCATCAAGACCGGCGGCGGTATCAAGCAGCAGCAAATCATAGCAAGCCCATAGACCGCGCAGCAGACGGGACAGATTTTCACTGTCGGGAATAAAAAAGCGATCCATGGGGGCGACGATGAGATGTAGACACCCTTGTGACACCGGTACGGAGACAATTGCTTTGGCCGGACGACAGCGACCACACAACACATCAGAAAGATCATAGACTACGCGGTCGGTGACACCCATCATCAAATCTAGACCGCGCAGGCCGCTGTCCAGCTCAAGCAACAAAACATTTTTGCCACGCTGACAGAGCGCCCGCGCGACAAGTTGTGAGACGGTGGATTTTCCTGTACCGCCTTTCCCTGAGGTGACTGCAAGTGCTCTGGGCATAATGACCCCTTTCTTCACAGTTTAACACAAAATCAGCGCCGTGAACAGTGGCAATATCAAAAAGCATCCAAAGTTTTTAAAATAGGACATGGCTGGACAAGAATTTGCTAGTGTCCTTGCGGCGCAGCCACCGGAGTGGAAGCAGGGGAAGATACCTGAGACTCCTGTGCCTCAAAACCCTGACCCTGAGGGAAGAACCAAGCATCTAAGATTGCTCTGGCGACCGGCGCACCCGTATAGCCGTGCCAGCCCTTTTCAATGACGACCGCGATGGCAATCTGAGGATCGTCGGCAGGGGCATAGCAGATAAAGGTGGAGTTAGGGTACTCATGGGTCTGAGGGGTGCCGGTCTTGGAGGCAACCTTGATGGGATAATCGCCCAGATAGCGATAAGCTGTGCCGCGTGGGTCATGGCTGGCTTGGACCATGCCCTCACGCACAGTTTGAAAGATGTCAGCAGGAACGTCCATGACTTCTTCCACAGCAGGCACTGTTTTGGAGAGCACTTTTTGCCAATCATAGTAGGAGGATTCCGATTGGATGAGCGTCAGACGACGGCGTTCCCCGTTTCGCGCCAGCGTGGCGGTATAGTTGGCCAGCTGAATGGGGGTGTAACCATTGCCCAATTGTCCAATGGCCGTCTGTAATACGTCGCCGGGGTTTTTTGTATTGGGATCACTCTGGATGCCGGTTGCCTCAGACAGCTCAATGCCGGTGGGCACACCCAAACCGAGTGAGTGGGCGGTGCGATTGAGAATCTCGATGCTCAATTGCCGACCAGTGTCGTAGAAAAAGACATTGCAGGAGTGACGCAGCGCATCAACCACAGTAAAATTCCCATGATAGGAGAGGCACGTGGGCTGATAGTCAGGATAAAAGGTATACACACGCTGGCAGTTGACGATGCTCTGCGGAGTGATGACGCCGGCGGCCAGCCCAGCCACCGCTGTGGTTGGTTTAAAGCAGGAACCAGGCGCATAAATGCCGGAAAAGGCGCGATTGAGAAAAGGATAGAGCGGGTCAGCAGCATTTTTGGCATAATCGGCAGAGTAGGTCTCTAAATTGTAGGAGGGGTAAGTTACGGCAGCCACCAGCGCGCTGTTTTTAAGATCAATCACGGCAACAGCGCCTGCATTCGCCTCACGGCCTTCCCCTTCTCTGGTATTCTTCGGGTCGTTGAGCCACTTGATTTGCGCCGCAAGAGCCTGGGCGGCGACCCGCTGAATCTCCTTGTCCAGTGTGAGCACAACGGTATCACCCGGCTGGGCGGCGCGTTCCTCAATGATGCCGATGACATTGCGATCCGCATCTCGCTCAATGCGTCT
>JAVVPJ010000026.1:0-9517 GCA_036655815.1 Oscillospiraceae bacterium | reverse complement strand
CATTTATTATGGCCTGCCAAACATTCCCGGCCTGGTCAACGTTGTGGTGTTTGATCGCTTCACGGCGGCCTGCGTGGCCTTCACGCTCAACTATGCTGCCTATTTTTGCGAGATCTTTCGCGGAGGGCTGTTGTCCATTGATCAGGGACAGTATGAGGCGGCCCGTGTGCTGGGCCTTACGCGCGTGCAGACGCTGGGGCGTGTGGTGCTACCCCAGATGTTGCATGTGACATTGCCATCCATCGCCAACGAGTTCATCACACTGGTCAAGGATACGGCACTGGTCACGGTCATCGGCGTGACTGAAATTCTCTATTTTGCCAAGGCGACGGTCAACCGGGAGGCAAACTTTACGGCCTATATCGTCGCGGCGGTATTTTATCTGTTCTTTAACCTGTTGGTCACCCGCCTGTTTCACTGGCTTGAGAAAAAATACAGCTATTGAGGAAGGAGATAGATGATGAAAATGCTTACGGTCCAGAACCTCAAAAAAAGCTTTGGAAATCTCTGCGTACTGGACGGCGTGTCCTTCTCGGTCGAAAAGGGCGAGACGGTGGCGGTCATTGGGCCGTCCGGTTCTGGAAAAAGTACGATGCTGCGCTGCATCATCAATCTTGAGCGGGCTGACGGTGGAGATATTCTGATCGAGGGAGAGCCGCTGATGCAAAACGGAGTTTATGTTTCCGAAACGGCGGCACGCAAAGCCTGTGTGAAAATGGGCATGGTCTTTCAAGATTTCAACCTTTTTCCACACATGAGTGTGCTGAAAAATCTCATTACGGCCCCCATGCTGGTGCGGGGGAAAAGCCGTGAGGAAGCGTTGCAGCAAGCCAGAGCCAAGCTCAACGACGTGGGGCTTGCGGACAAGGAAATGTCCATGCCGTCGGCGCTCTCGGGCGGTCAGAAACAGCGAGTCGCCATTGCGCGTGCGCTCATGATGGAGCCTGATATGCTGTTGTTTGATGAGCCAACCTCGTCGCTCGATCCGCAGCTGACCGCCGAGGTATTGGCTGTCATGAAAAAGCTGGCTCAAAATCATATGACCATGGTGGTGGTGACCCATGAGATGGGTTTTGCGCGCGAGGCGGCCGATAAGATTTTGTTTATGTGTGATCGCGAGATTATCGGCAGTGGTACGACGGCCGATATCTTTGAACATCCTGCTGATCCGCGCATCCGGGATTTTATCAACAGTATTTTGTGATTCATTGGGCAGACATCCCGCCCCCGTCTGTATACGGGGACGGGATGTCTGCGCTTTGTCACGTTGCGCGGAGAGTAGACATAAGATGGAAGCGGGAGCATTCACTCTCAAAGGAGGATTGTTTTTATGCCACGTATCTATCTCAGTCCCTCCGCGCAGCAGGCCAATCAGTATGTGACGGGCGGTTCGGAGGAATACTACATGAATCTTGTCGCCGATGCGATGGAGCCTTATTTGCGCGCGTCTGGGATCGCGTTCACGCGAAACCGTCCCGACATGACGGCTGGACAGATCATACGCGCCTCCAACGCCGGCGATTACGAGTTCCACCTTGCATTGCATTCCAATGCAGCACCCGAGGGAAAATATGGGGAGAAGAGGGGCGTTGAGATTTATTATTTTCCCTACAGCGCCAACGGAAAACGAGCGGCGCAAATGATGGCCGACAATTTTAAAGCCATTTATCCCGATCCCGATTCCGTTTTCCTACGCCCGACCACAAGTCTGGGTGAGGTGGATCGCACGCGGGCGCCTTCGGTGCTGGCCGAGATCGCCTATCATGACAATGAGGATGACGCAAACTGGATCATCAATAACATCCAGACCATCGCGCGCGCGCTGTCGCTGTCGTTGACCGAATATTTTGGCATTCCCTTTGTTGAGCCGCAGGCACAGTATCGCGCACAGGTCGTCACCGAATCGGGGGGGCTAAACATCCGTCGACGCCCCAATACGGGGGCAGAGATCCTTGCTTCCGCTCCGCGCGGCGCGACCGTAACGGTTTATTCGCAGGCGCCTCAGGGCTGGGCAGTGGTGGGCTATCAAGGCATGATCGGCTATGCTGTCGAAAAATATCTCAAACAGTTGTAAACTGCGATGATTCCGCAAGATTTTATGCAATAATTTACAAACTGTTTTTGACAAGAGGCTTAGATGAGGCTACAATAAGGAAGAATAAAATCAAATGACAAAAGATAAAGAGGTGAAGCCCATGGGCCTTCTGAGAAAAATTTTTGGCACCTATTCCGACAAAGAGCTCAAGCGCATCCAACCTGTCGTGGATCAGGTGCTGGCGCTCGAAAGCAAATATGTGGCAATGAGCGACCGGGAGCTGCGCGCAATGACACCGGCTCTGAAGGAGCGTTTGTCCAAGGGGGAGACGCTTGATGAGCTTTTGCCCGACGCATTTGCCGTCTGCCGCGAGGCGGCTTGGCGGGTGTTGGGCATGAAGCACTTCCCTGTACAGATTATTGGCGGCGTGGTGCTGCATCAGGGGCGGATCTCCGAGATGAAGACAGGAGAGGGCAAAACGCTGGTGGCCACGCTGCCGGCTTATCTCAATGCGCTGACGGGCGAGGGCGTACACATCGTCACGGTCAATGATTATCTGGCCCGCCGCGACAGCGAGTGGATGGGCAAGGTGCATCATTTTCTCGGGCTTTCGGTCGGGCTTTCGATCTCCGGGATGGAAACAGAGGACAAGAAAAAAGCCTACGATTGTGATATCACCTATGGCACCAACAACGAGTTCGGATTTGACTATCTGCGCGATAATATGGTGGTTTACAAGGAGCAAAGGGTGCAGCGTGGCTTTGCATTTGCTATTGTGGATGAGGTGGACTCCATTCTCATCGATGAGGCCAGAACGCCACTTATCATTTCAGGCCAGGGCGATAAGTCAACCGATCTTTACAAGCAGGCCGATCGATTTGCCAAGACGCTGACCCGCACCAAAATTGCGCAGCTCGATGACAAAGTGGATCAGGACGAGATTGAGGGCGACTACATCGTCGACGAAAAGGCCCACACTGCAACACTGACGCCCCGTGGCGTGCGCAAGGCTGAAAAGCACTTTTCTCTTGAAAACTTGACCGATGCCGATAACATCACCTTGTCCCATCACATCAATCAGGCCATCAAAGCCAATGGAATTATGCAACGGGATGTCGACTATGTGGTCAAGGATGGCGAGGTCATCATTGTGGACGAGTTTACCGGCCGATTGATGATCGGACGGCGCTATAATGAGGGCCTA
Source organism: Oscillospiraceae bacterium (assembly GCA_036655815.1). Classification (GTDB taxonomy): domain Bacteria; phylum Bacillota; class Clostridia; order Oscillospirales; family Ruminococcaceae; genus Yanshouia. The sequence goes on along the minus strand of JAVVPJ010000026.1, from coordinate 6,278 downwards.
CATCAGGCCATTGAGGCGAAAGAGAATGTCACCGTCGCGCGGGAATCAAAAACACTGGCGACCATCACGTTCCAAAACTACTTTCGCATGTATAAGAAACTCTCGGGTATGACGGGCACGGCTCTGACTGAGGAAAATGAATTTCGTGAGATCTACAACCTCGACGTCATTGTGATCCCTACAAACCAGCCCGTCGTGCGCAACGACTATGAGGATGCGGTGTATCGCACCGAGAACGGAAAATACAATGCGGTCATCGATGCAGTTGCCGCATGCCATGAGAAGGGACAGCCGGTCCTAGTCGGCACCATCTCGATTGAGAAATCCGAGCTGCTTTCCGCAATGCTCAAGCGGCGCGGTATTCCCCATGAGGTGCTCAACGCCAAACACCATGAGCGCGAGGCGGCGATTATTGCACAGGCCGGCCATTACGGCGCCGTGACCATCGCCACCAATATGGCCGGACGCGGCACCGACATTATGCTGGGCGGAAACGCCGAGTTCATGGCCAAGACGGAAATGCGGCGCAAGGGCGTGGCAGAGGAATTGATTGAAGATGCCAATGGCCATGCTGAAACCGATGATGAGGCGCTTATTGGGGCGAGAACGCTTTACGAATCGCTCTATGAACGGTACAAAACGGAGATTTCCACAGAAGCGCAGAAGGTGCGCGAGGCGGGCGGCCTTTTCATCATGGGAACTGAGCGCCATGAGTCCCGTCGGATCGACAATCAGCTGCGCGGTCGTTCGGGCCGTCAGGGAGACCCCGGAGAAACACGATTTTTTCTCTCGCTGGAAGATGACCTAATGCGACTCTTCGGTGGAGATCGCATCCAGAACATGATGGCGGCCCTCAAGGTGGAGGAGGACATGCCCATTGAGGCCAAGATGCTGTCCTCGACCATCGAGTCGGCGCAGGGCAAGGTCGAGGGCCGCAACTTCTCGACGCGTAAAAGTGTGCTGCAATTCGACGACGTGATGAACCGCCAGCGCGAAACCATTTATGCGCAGCGCCGCGCCGTACTCGACGGGGAGGATCTGCACGATACCATTCTGCGCATGATGGAGGGCGTGGTGTCCGACGCCATTGACACCTATCTTGCTGAGGGTGCCGACAAGGCCGACTGGAATATGGGCGGCCTGCGCGATTTCTTTTACGGATGGGTCACGACCGAAAGCGATTTGAAGTATTCGGTGGGTGAGCTGGATGAGCTGGAAAAGAAGGACGTCTGCGCGCTTCTGACAGACCGCATCAAAACCCTGTATACCGCCAGGGAGGCGACGTGGGGCGAATTGGTCACCCGTGATCTGGAGCGAATGGTGCTGTTGCGCAACGTGGATCTTCACTGGATGGATCACATCGACGCGATGGACGAGTTGCGGCAGGGCATCTATCTGCGCAGCTATGGTCAGCGCGATCCTGTCGTGGAGTATCGCGTGGAAGGCTCAGATATGTACGACGCCATGGTGGACAGCATTCGGCAGGATACCGTCAAGATGCTGCTGACGCTGCGCCTCAAGACCGAACGGGTGGAACGCACGCAGGTTGCACAGCCCATCATGCCCCGCACAGATGGCAGTGCGCCGTCCCCCGTGCGCAAGGCAGACAAGGTCGGACGCAACGATCCCTGCCCTTGCGGCAGCGGGAAAAAATATAAAAAATGTTGCGGTGCGTAACACCGCCTTGCGAGGGGAGCTGCTGTAAAACAGCTCCCCTCGCGGTTTGTGTTCATATGATGGCGGTGAAAAAAGCGCCACATTGAGCGTGTTGGCGCAAAAAGGCGCAGAATACTTTGACCAAGAGCATCGTATTCCTGTGTCACGTCCGTTATAGAGAGAAAACGGGGCGAAGACTCTTCGATGGAATTGTCTGGAATTGTGCGGCATTTAAAAAATATGGCACTGTTTAGGTACTGCGAGACGTTTCACGTGCGGTCGCGCGGGGACGCTGCGTCTGCATTATGGGTGGAAACGCCCAAGGCAAGACGACGCTGCTGTCCATCGCCGCAGGGCTGGTGACACCAGACGACGGCCTAGTGCGCTGCGACGGCGCGCTGAAGCTTCGCATCGCAGGAGGCGCCTGTGCTCCCTGAGCTGTCGGTGTCTGACAAGCTTCGCCTGTGTGGCATGCCGCCCACCACTGTATGCAGGCCCCCGTTTATCGATGGTTCGGTCGAATGTCTGCTGGGCCTGTAGACCATCGCAAGGCGCGGGCGAAGCGGCTTTCGGGCGGGATGCGGCGGCACGTGCGATTCCACTGCCCACCGTGCCGGATTCCTCACCCATGCGGTTGGGCGTTGTGGTCGAAGATCAAAGCCCCTACATTCTCCCACTGTTTGCCGTAATGACACGCGGTGGCAGACAGGAGAAGGGGCTTTTTTCTCACCATTCTTTCTAGCATGGAGGAGTCTGCCGGGTATGACATCGTTGCCGTGTTGCCCGACGGCTTTTTCGACAGCGTGATGAACAGAGAGAACTTTTCTTCTACGCCGCGTGTCGCTCTCTCGTCGTCGGTGAAGGAGATGCTGGCCTGCCTAATTGGCCCAAGCGGGCGCGTTGGTGGGCTCGGCGCAATTGGATGGATTAGGGTTGTGTCTCCCACATGGTGGCTGTTGCGCTTGATGGCGTTGGTGAGTGACTAAACCAGTTTTGTGATGCGGAATCCGACGTCCTCATTTGTTCTGTCCGTCTTCGCGCTTTTTCGCCACTGAGCTCGGACTATAATTCCTACTATGCTGTATGGTCATCAATTGTGCATTGTACATAAAATCGTTCCCTCTTATTCCGACGGGTATGACGATTCTTTTACAATACTTCTTGAAAAAGTATCATAAAACTGTTAAGATGGAGAGGGAGGTGGTCAAGATGAGCCTTAACAGCATCAGCCTTGGCGTTTACCTGTTTCATCAAGGCACCAACTATCGCGCACAGGATCTGCTGGGTGCACATCCCACACGCCGTGGGCGTGGGTGGGCGACAATGTTCCGTGTTTGGGCGCCAAACGCAAAAAGTATGTCAGTGGTCGGAGACTTCAATGGCTGGGATCGTGAGAAGAATCCGATGGTTCGCATTACGACACAGGGACTCTGGGAATGCGTTATCAAACGTCTCGATCGCTTTGCTATCTACAAATATTCCGTTGAGGCGGCCGATGGACGCGTTCTGCTCAAAGCAGATCCCTATGCGCTTCACGCGGAATGTCCGCCGCAGACCGCCTCGCGCTATTATCCTCCCGACGAATATGCATGGGGAGACGAAACTTGGTTGGGTGAGCGCCATCGGAGCGCCTATCTGGGAGATCCGGTCAATATCTATGAAATGCATATAGGCTCGTGGCGGCGTTATCAAGACGGGACTTTTTTCGATTACCGCAAACTGGCAGACGAATTGGTTCCTTATCTGAGTGAGATGGGTTACACCCATGTCGAACTTCTTCCCATCGCGGAATATCCCTTCGAAGGGTCATGGGGATATCAGACGACAGGCTATTTCGCACCGACCGCGCGGTATGGCACACCGGCCGATTTTAAGTATTTCGTGGATCAATGCCATCAGGCGGGTGTTGGTGTGCTGCTTGACTGGGTGGGGGGGCATTTCCCCAAGGATGCACACGGCCTCTATGAATTTGACGGACAACCGCTTTATGAATATCAGGACATGCGCAAAGGGGAACAGCCGCAGTGGGGTACTCGGGTTTTTGACTGGGGTCGAAACGAGGTGCAGTGCTTCCTCATTTCAAACGTGCTCTACTGGATTGAGGAATTCCACGTGGACGGTCTGCGCGTTGATGCGGTGGCCTCAATGATTTACCTTGATTTTTGCCGTGAGGAAGGGCAATGGTCGCCCAATGAGCAGGGTGGGCGTGAAAATCTGGAGGCGGTGGCGTTCCTCAAAAAACTCAACACAGAGGTCCTGTCGCGACATCCTGATGTGATGATGATCGCCGAGGAGTCGTCGTCTTGGCCGCTTGTGACCTGCCCACCCTATGTGGGAGGACTGGGGTTTTCCTTCAAATGGAACATGGGTTGGATGAACGATACACTGACTTATACGGCGTTGGATCCGGTCTATCGCAGCTATAATCATGACAAGATGACATTTGGCCTGTTCTATGCCTTTTCTGAAAACTTCATTCTTCCGGTTTCCCATGATGAGGTTGTGCATGGCAAGCGGTCACTGATCGGTCGCATGCCCGGGGACTACTGGAAGAAATTTGCGGGTGTGCGCGCCTATCTGGGATTTATGATGGCGCATCCCGGTAAAAAGCTCAACTTCATGGGTTATGAGTTTGGTCAGTTCATTGAGTGGGACTTTCAAAAAGAGCTGGACTGGCTGCTGCTGGATTATCCCATTCATCGGATGCTTCAAGGGTATGTAAAAACCCTGAACCATCTCTATCTCGACACCCCGGCGCTCTATGAAGTGGACGACTCGTGGGAAGGATTCAAATGGCTTGTGTCCGACGACAATGGCCAAAACATTCTGGCGTTTGCCCGCTTCGATGAGAAGGGACACACATTGCTGGCAGTGATTAACTTTTCTCCTCTTCCGCGGGAGCATTACCAAATTGGTGTGCCGCATCCTGGCGTTTACCATGAACTGATCAATTCGGACGATGCTTCATTCGGTGGAAGCGGAGTCATCAATGCCACACCCATCACAAGCAACGCAACTTGCTGCCATGGCTTTGAACAGTCCATAGAAATGACTGTTCCACCACTGGCCGCTGTGTATCTGATCCGGGAAGAGGAGGCTGACGAGTAATACGTTGCCCCTTGCAACACCCGCATACTATTGGAGGTGATTCCCTCATGGCATACAAAAAAGAGTGGCTGGCCATGCTGCTGGCCGGCGGACAGGGAAGCCGTCTGTACGCCCTGACGCAAAATCTTGCAAAACCGGCGGTTCCGTATGGCGGTAAGTATCGCATCATCGATTTTACGCTCTCCAACTGTGTGAATTCGGGCATCGATACCGTGGGCGTTCTGACGCAGTATCAGCCTCTCGTATTGAACGACTATATTGGCAATGGCCAACCGTGGGATCTTGACCGAATGAATGGAGGCGTGCATGTTTTGCCGCCCTATCAAAAGTCAAATGGTTCAGACTGGTACGTGGGCACGGCGAATGCCATCTATCAGAATATCAATTTTATTGATCGTTATGACCCGGACTATGTTGCGGTTTTGTCGGGAGATCACATCTACCGCATGGACTATTCCCGGATGTTGCGCTTCCACAAGGAAAGAGGAGCCGATTGTACGATTGCCGTGCTCGATGTACCCCTTGAGGAGGCAAACCGTTTTGGCATTATGACAGCCGATCTCACAGGACGCATCACGCAGTTTGAGGAAAAGCCTGAACACCCCCAGAGCACGCTGGCCTCCATGGGCGTCTACATTTTTTCATGGAAGGCGCTGCGCGAGCAACTCATTGCCGACGAGGCCTGTAAAAATTCCTCCCACGACTTTGGCAAGGACATTATTCCAACGATGCTGGCGTCGGACTGTGGACTGTATGCCTTTCGTTTCGACGGCTATTGGAAGGATGCAGGTACCATCGACTCACTTTGGGAGGCCAACATGGATCTGCTTGATCCCAATGTGCCGTTGGAGCTGTATGATGATGACTGGAAGATTTACGCCCGCAACCGGGCACTTCCACCCCACTACATCGGACAAAATGCCTCGGTTGAAAATGCAATGATTACCGAGGGATGCGATATTGACGGCTTTATAGACTTTTCAGTGCTGTTTGCCGGTGTTATCGTCGAGGAGGGAGCCATCGTACGCGATTCCATTGTCATGCCGGGCGCTGTGATCAAAAAGGACGCGATGGTGCAGTATGCCATCATCGCCGAGAACGCGGTGATCGGGGAGCGTTGCGTCATCGGTGCAAGACCGGAGGATTCGCCTAATCGAGATGACTGGGGCATTACAGTGGTGAGCGACGGAGTGATCATCGCGCCGGGAAATCACGTTCCTGCCAGAACGATTGTTTCGGAAAATATCGCTGAGGAGGTGCCGGTGTGAGAGAGAACAAAGCCATGGGCATCATCCTGCCCGGCAGTGTGAATACCGCGATGGGAGTCCTGATTGATGAGAGAACGGTCGGATCCATTCCCTTCGGTGGGCGCTACCGCCTCATCGATTTCATCCTTTCCAGCATGGCACATGCTGGAATCTGGGATGTGGGGGTTCTGACCCGCAACAAATATGAATCGCTGATGGATCATCTGGGAAGTGGCCGCGACTGGGATCTTGCTCGCAAGGGCGGTG
>JAVVPJ010000025.1:7290-9519 GCA_036655815.1 Oscillospiraceae bacterium | reverse complement strand
AAATCAGCGGATTGGTGAACAGCAACCATGCCGGATTGGTAAAGGCACGAAGCAAACAGGTCACGCCCCAAACGCCACCAAGCAGCGCACCATATTTCCAGCCCAGACAGACTGCGCCGAGGGTTACGACAATGTGCAGCGTCGTAATTTCAATCAATCCATAGTTGATATAGCCAAGGTAGGGCACGACCGTCATGACAATGATGAGTGCTGCGAAAAGGGAGGCCAACACAAACTGTCGGAAGCTTCTTTTTTCTGCCATTGGTTACGCTCCTTGCTGTTGCTCCCATGTGGGATGCAACGCCATATTATTGATTGCGACTGATTTGGAATTGCTGTTTTTATCCCTTGCGCGGGAATGACGCCCCATTCTCTTGTAGAAGACAGGCCAGAAGAACGCTCAGGCAATGGTGTTTTTATAATAGATCGCAATGAGCCCATCGAGCAACAAAGATGGATCTGAGAGAATGCTGATGCGACAGTGGGGCACAATGGCGTCAATCAGGCCACCGCAGGCCACAATTGTGGCATTTTGGCCAAGCTTTTCCCGATAGCGCTCCACCATACCATCGATCATGGCGGCGGTACCAAGCACCGACCCGGCCATCATGCTGTCAATGGTATTGGTGCCGATGACCTTGAGGCCCGTATTAAGGCCAATGTGGGGAAGCTGTGCCGCCGCACTGGATAAGGCACCCAAAGACACCATCACACCGGGGGCAATGGCACAACCTAAAAAATTGCGTTTCTGATCGATGGCTAAAATTTTCGTTGCGGTGCCCAGATCGATGATAATCGCAGGCAAAGGATATTTTTCGACAACGCCTACCGCAGTACACACCAGATCGGCTCCTGCTTCGCCGGGATCATCGATGCGCAAATTGATTCCGGTCTTAATTCCGGGACCCACAACGAGGGCAGAACGATGACAAAGGATGCACACCGCCTGTTTGAGCGCATCGGTTAGCGCCGGAACCACCGAGGAAATCGCCGCACCCTCAACCGCATCGGGACGCACACCCCATAGTCCAAACAACTCGTTGAGCAGCACCGCGTATTCATATTCTGTCTTGCGGGAATCCGTTTTAACGCGAGCACAAAAAAGCTGCTCACGTCCCTCATATACGCCAAATACGATATTAGAATTTCCTGCGTCAATTGCCAAAAGCATGGCAGCACCCCGTTCATGATCAAAAATTAGAGCTTGTTTGGAAGCAGTTCATCGACTGATGCTGGCGCAAAACACATGCAGATGCAAGGTGAAAAGCGCAGGAATGCAGATACACTCCGAACATTTTCAACATGGCAACGGCTTCAGGTTGTGGAGAAAAGCAGAAATAGAGCTTCTTCAAACAGCCCTTGGCAAAGAATATTTCCTGCCCATCATACTGCCTCGTCCCCCTGCTGTCAAGTCGTATTGGTAATTACCAGAAATCTGTGAAGAAGTGGCGCAATCCGACACGGGGACTAGCGCCCTATGAGATTTTGTGCTATAATATCCCAAAATAGATCCTACTAAAAAGAGAGAATTCCCACGGTGGGGTTCTCTGACATCGGAGGCGGACGCATGGGGTGGGTTATTTCGGTTGCGAACCAAAAGGGCGGCGTGGGCAAGACAACCACAGCGGTCAACCTTGCTGCGTCGCTCGGCGAGCGCGGGCAGCGTGTTCTGTTGGTGGACGCCGATCCACAGGGCAATGCAACCAGTGGCTTGGGCGTAGAGAAGAAAAGCATTGGCTATTCCACCTATCACCTCCTCATTGAGGGAATCAAAGCCGACACAGCCGTGCTTTCCACAAAGTATAAACGTGTGGATATCATCCCGTCCGGAATCGATTTAGCCGCAGCCGAGATCGAACTTGTGCAACTGCCCGAGCGCACCTTTCGACTGCGCAGTACGCTGCTGCCCCTCAAGGAGCGGTACGACTACATCCTGATCGATTGCCCCCCCTCGCTGGGACTTGTAACCCTCAACGCGTTGTCAGCCTCTGATCGTGTACTGATTCCCATTCAATGTGAATATTACGCTCTCGAAGGGCTCTCACAGTTGATGGCAACGGTGCGGCAGGTGAAAAGGCTCTACAATCCCCGCATCGATGTTGAGGGGGTGCTGCTGACCATGTATGATGGGCGGCTTAACCTGACGTTGCAGGTGGTGGACGAGGTCAAGCGTTTTTTTCCGCGCAAAGTGTTCAAAACGGTCATTCCTCGCAATGTACGCCTGTCTGA
>JAVVPJ010000025.1:0-7280 GCA_036655815.1 Oscillospiraceae bacterium | reverse complement strand
TGCCGGCACTCTACTATGACCGGGTCTCGCGCGGAGCCGTCTGCTATCTGGAACTGGCAGACGAGATCATCAAAACGCATGCCGCAAACGCTACAAACGATTAACAGGAGGCGAGTCGTTATGCCAAAACCCAAGCGCGGCCTCGGCAAGGGGCTTGAAGCCCTGTTTGCCGACAACGATACCGCCGATGTCGCAGTGTCATCGCTTCCCATCACCGAAATCGAGCCAAACAGTGGACAGCCGCGGCGGGAATTTTCTCCTGAAGCACTTTCTGAGTTGGCCGATTCGATCCGGGAGCACGGGGTGTTGCAGCCACTGGTGGTGCGTCCTAGGGCGAATGGCCGATATCAGATTGTTGCGGGAGAACGTCGGTGGCGCGCTGCCCGCATGGTGGGGCTCACTGAGCTTCCCGTAGTGGTGCGGGAATTGACCGACGAAGCTGCCTATGAAATTGCCTTGATTGAGAATCTTCTCCGGGAGGATCTCAGCCCCATCGAAGAGGCGATGGGTTATCATACGCTGATGGAACAGTTTTCGATGACGCAGGAGCGTGTAGCAGCGCGGGTGGGACGCTCACGTCCGGCCGTCGCGAATGCGTTGCGGCTGTTGTCCCTGCCGGAAGATGTGATCGAATTGCTCAGGAAGGGCATGATTTCTCCCGGACACGCCCGCGCACTGTTGCCATTGCCCGCATTGCAGGCCGTGGAAACGGCAAGCCGCGTCGTCGCCGAGGGCTTGACGGTCAGGCAAACCGAAGCACTGGTCAAGAAATTGACCCTGCCACCGCCCCCAAAACCGGCGCCTCCCCCCACCTTCTACCGGGAGATGGAGTTGGCGCTGGGAAAGACGCTATCACGGCGGGTTCACGTTACCCATAAGGGTGAGGGAAAGGGAGAAATTATGATTGAATTTTACTCCCGCGAGGAACTGGCTGATCTGGGGCGGCGTCTCACCAAGCAGGGCTGACACGCAATCGTATCTTATAAGATTTTTATACTATAAAAGGATAGGTGAAACACATGCTGGATATGAGAGTCATCCGTCAGGACCCAGAGAAGGTCAAGGCGGCCATGAAAAACCGCAATAAAAATCTTGATGCAGTGATTGATGAGATTATTGCCATCGACGGTCAGCGCCGGGACATCAACGCGAAGTCCGATGCCCTCAAGGCAGAACAGAACAAAGCAAGCCGTCAGATCTCCGTCATCAAACAGATGGGCCAAGATCCCTCTCCGCTCATGGCAGAAATGAAGAACATTGCAGAGCAGTCCAAGACGTTGAGCGTGCGCTTGGCATCCCTTGAGGAGCAGCAGGAGCAATTGGCTTACAATATCCCCAATATGCCGCACGAAAGCGTGCCGGTAGGCAAGGACGACAACGAGAATCAGGAAATCCGCCGTTGGGGAACGCCGACCCAATTCCCCTTTGCGCCCAAGGCGCATTGGGACATCGGCAGTGATCTGGGTATTCTGGATCCGGAGCGGGCTGCTAAGGTGACAGGCGCCAGATTTCATTTTTACCGTGGGCTGGGCGCGCGACTAGAGCGCTCCATCATCAACTATTTTCTCAATACCCATACACAGAACGGTTACACCGAGATTTTCCCCCCTTTCATGGCCAACCGCGCCTCTATGACCGCGACAGGCCAACTTCCGAAGTTTTCCGAGGATATGTTCAAGCTGGAGGGGATGGAATATTTTCTAATTCCCACAGCCGAGGTTCCGGTGACCAATATGCACCGTGATGAAATTCTCGACGCCTCACAGCTTCCGCTCAAGTATTGTGCTTATTCGGCCTGTTTCCGAGCTGAGGCGGGTTCGGCGGGACGCGATACGCGCGGACTCATTCGTCAGCATCAGTTCAACAAAGTTGAGCTGGTCAAATTCTCCGATCCCGAAAAGAGCTATGAGGAGCTGGAAGGTCTGACCCATGATGCAGAAACAGTGTTGCAGGGGTTGGGACTGCCCTACCGCGTGGTGGCACTTTCCACGGGAGATCTCGGCTTTTCAAGTGCCAAAACCTATGACATCGAGGTATGGATGCCCTCCTATGGCCGTTATGTCGAAATTTCAAGTTGTTCCAACTTTGAAGATTTTCAGGCCCGCCGTCTTGCCTGCCGCTGCAAGCGCGACAAGAATGATAAGCCCCGCCTCGTTCACACCCTCAATGGCTCCGGCGTAGCCATCGGGCGTACGGTGGCAGCTATTCTTGAAAACTTTCAAAATGGCGACGGTTCGGTCACAATTCCTGAAGTCCTGCGTCCAATGATGGGCGTCGAACGCATCGGTAAGTAGTCGATGCGGTATCCATATTCTTATCATTATGTCGTCCCGAGCTACGACTGTGACCCCTTGCTGAGACTCAAAGCCTCGGCTACCCTCCGCTATTTTCAGGAGGCAGCAACCAGACACCTTGATTCTCTCAATCTGAACTATGAACGGTTGCAGGAAGAAGGGATCGTCTTCGTCCTGGCAACACAGGCCATCAAATTTTATGATGTTCCTCATTATGGGGATTCCATTCAGATCTTGACGGCCCCTGTCGCCGGACGCGGGGCTCACATGCTACGTGAGACGGTCATCGCAGACCTGAAGGGGACTGTACTTGTGGAGGGCCAGGCGTCGTGGGCCATGCTGAATCCGGATACGGGGCGGCCGTTGCGTGCGTCCGAGTTTCATCACACACTGCCACTGCTTTCAGATTGGACCCCGTTTTGTGATCCCTCGCGGTTGCGCATGAAGGCATCCGAGGAATCACGGGGTACACGCATGGTGCGCTTTTCCGATCTGGACCGCAATTTTCACATGAATAATACGGTTTATGCAGACGTGTTGCTTGATTGCTTCACTCAGCCGCTGGTGCAAAGCGGCGGCGTGGATGAACTGTTTTTGCGTTATCGCGCACAGGCTGAACTGGGCAAAGAGATGACCTTGAGTGGGGGCTTTGATGGTGCGCGCTATGTGTTGGCGGCGCGTTTGAAGGAGCTTCCCTGCTTTGAGGGGGCTTTTTCCCTCAAACAACTTGATTTGCCCGTCACGGGGTGCTAGAATAGAAAAAATATTGAACAGCAGACGCAAAACAGGTGGGCGCAAGGAGGAAGAAACTATGGATCAAACTAACTGGGGACAAAAGTTCGTGGGCGAGGGCCTTACCTTCGACGATGTGCTGTTGATCCCTGCCTATTCGGAGGTAACACCGCGTGACATCGACCTGCACGTTCCCCTCGCAAGGGATATCATGCTCAACACGCCACTGATCACCGCCGCGATGGACACCGTTACCACTGCCCCTATGGCCATTGCGATGGCACGGGAAGGCGGTATTGGCGTCATCCACAAAAATATGACGGTGGAGGAACAGGCCAGCGAAGTCGATAAGGTCAAGCGCTCGGAAAATGGCGTAATCGTCAATCCGTTCTACCTCTCGCCCGACCATTATGTGACTGATGCTGATCGGTTGATGGGCCGCTATAAGATTTCCGGCGTTCCCATTTGTGATGACCAAATGCATTTGGTGGGCATTATTACCAACCGTGATTTGCGGTTTATGACCAACTTTGATGTACCCATTCGCGATGTGATGACCAAGCAGCCGTTGGTGACAGCTCCCGTCGGAACGACGTTGGAACAGGCACAGGCTATTTTGAGCAAATATAAGATTGAAAAACTGCCGATTGTTGATGAGAATCATAAGCTCAAAGGCCTCATCACCATCAAAGATATCGAAAAAGCGGTGCGTTATCCCAACTCTGCCCGTGATCATTCAGGACGGTTGCTGTGCGCCGCCGCCATCGGTGTAACCAGCAATGTATTGGAACGCGCCGGGGCGTTGGTCGCGGCACAGGCGGACGCGCTGGTGCTCGATTCGGCCCATGGACACAGCAAGAATATTCTTGACTGCATCAGAGAGATTAAAATGCACTATCCGGAAATTGCCGTGATTGCCGGCAACGTTGCCACCGCAGAGGGGGCCGAGGCGCTCATCAAAGCCGGCGCTGACTGCATCAAAGTCGGCATCGGGCCGGGTTCCATTTGCACCACCCGCATCGTGGCCGGCATTGGTGTACCGCAGATTACGGCCATCTATGACGCCTGTCGTGCCGCTGCTCAATATGGCATTCCCGTCATCGCGGATGGCGGCGTCAAGTATTCCGGGGATATCGTCAAAGCGCTGGCCGCCGGTGCCAATGTCGTCATGCTTGGTTCTCTGTTGGCAGGCTGCTCTGAGTCGCCTGGCGAAACCGAGATCTATCAAGGTCGTAATTTCAAGGTCTATCGGGGTATGGGAAGCCTTGCCGCAATGGAAAAGGGAAGCAGCGACCGCTATTTTCAGGAGGATCAGAAGAAGCTGGTCCCCGAAGGCGTAGAGGGGCGCGTTCCTTACAAGGGTTCGCTGTCCGATACGGTCTATCAGCTCATCGGGGGGGTGCGTTCAGGCATGGGATACTGTGGCTGCCGCACCATCGACGATCTGCACCAGAAAGCCCGCTTTATGCGCATTACCGGTGCGGGACTCAAGGAGAGCCACCCTCACGACATCTATATTACGAAGGAAGCCCCCAACTATTCGGTCGGCATGTAGAAAATTTTGGGCCAGAAGAGACTCGGCGGCTTGTGCCGAGTCTCTTCTGTTGATCCCAAATTTCTGGAATTTATTTACTTTTGTTCAAACAGATGACAGCGCTTCCCTTTTTTGATAAAATTCAAGAGGGGAGTAAAGATGCTGTGTGATGGCACTTTTGTATTTCAAAGAGCGGGCGTTACCCGCCCAAAGGAGAGAAACAATGCAACTATTGAAGGAACGTATTATCCGAGATGGCCGCGTAATGTCCGGAAACGTACTCAAAGTCGATAGCTTTCTCAACCACCAGATGGACATAGACCTTTTTGGAGAAATCGGCAAGGAATTTTACAAGCGCTATAAGGACTGTAATGTGACGAAAATTCTGACAATTGAAGCCTCTGGCATCGGAATTGCTTGTATCACGGCACAACTTTTCCATGTACCGGTGGTTTTTGCCAAGAAGAATCCCACTAAAAATATCGCCGGCGAGGTTTATACCAGCCGGGTAGAATCGTTTACCCATGGAAGAACCTATGACATCATCGTTTCCAAACAGTTTCTGAATGCCGAGGATCGCATTCTGTTGATTGACGACTTTCTGGCCAAGGGAAGTGCACTTCTGGGGCTGATTGAGCTGGTCAAGGGGGCAGGCGCCACATTGATCGGCGCCGGAATCGTGATCGAAAAGGGGTTTCAGAAGGGCGGCGAACTGGTGCGCGCACAGGGCGTGCGCGTGGAGTCGCTTGCGATTGTGGATTCTATGACCGAACAGGGAGGCGTCCTCTTTCGTGACGATCCACCCTGTATGCTGGAAGCGCCCACTTTGTCTGGTGTCCCCACGTTTTGAACGTGTGTTGCAATAAAGATCTGGGCACAAATAAAAGGAGGAAATATTTCCGATGAGTAAAAAAGTTTTGGCTCTGCTGCTGGGAGCGTCCCTGCTTCTGACCGCCTGTGGTGGCGCATCGAGCATCGCACCCACCTCAAGCGCCGCTTCCGCTTCTGGTGCCACTGCTGTTTCGAGCACCCCGAGCGCGACCCCCACAGGGCTGTTCCCGGCTGTCGCCAAAGATAAGCTCAAGATTGGCGTCGTACATATCACCGACCCGGCCGAAGGTTCCGGTTATACCTATACCCACGATCAGGGCATCGTTGGCATGCAGAAGAAGCTGGGTTTGGCCGACAACCAGATCATTCGCAAGATCAATGTGAATGATTCGGATGCCACAGCGATTGAGAATGCGATGCGCGAGTGCATTGAGGAAGGCTGCAACATCATCTTCGCCACAAGCTGGGGCTATATGGATACCTGTGAGGCGCTGGCTACGGAATTTCCCAATGTGATTTTCTCACATGGCACCGGCTATAAATCCAACGGCAAAAACTTCAACAACTATTTCGGACGCATCTATCAGGCACGTTATCTCTCTGGCATTGCCGCCGGACTCAAGACCGTATCCGACAAGATCGGCTATGTTGCTGCTTGGGGCACTGAGAACGGAGAAGTGACCAGTGGATGTGACGCCTTTGCCATGGGGGCATACTCGGTCAACCCCGACTGCAAGGTTTATGTTAAGACCACAAATAAGTGGTTCGATCCCGAGGGCGAAAAGCAGGCCGCACAGGCTCTCGTTGATCTGGGCTGCGATGTCATCGGACAGCACTGCGATACCCCCAATCCTCAACTTGTCGCCGAGGAAAAGGGTGTCTGGGGTGTGGGATACAATTCAGATATGGCGAAGGACGCACCGAAGGCCGTGCTAACCAGCACCGTCTGGAACTGGGAGGCCTACTACACTTGGGCCGTTGAGAATGTCATCAATGGCACTTGGACAGGCGAAAACTACTATGGTGGACTGGCTCAGGACTTCGTCAACATTACCCCGTTGTCTGCTTTTTGTGCTGATGGTACGGCGGCCAAAATTGAAGAAGCCCGCAAGAAAATTCTCTCAGGCTCTTGGGACGTCTTTGACGGCGAGATTGAGGGTAACGATGGGCAGAAGCACACCAGCAAACATTACAGCGATGTCAACTGGTATTTCAAGAACATTATCGTCAAGTAATCACAAATCCCTGTGAGTGGAAAGGGGCGGTCATCGGCCGCCCTTTTTCAGAATTTTAGGAGAAGTCCTCTTCGGGGACGGCAGAAAATCTACCGCGCCCGAAGCGACCCTCTCCATCTGATTTATGCGGAGGTGATTCCATGTCCCAACCGAATAAAGGCTCTCTGGCCATCGAGTGCCACAAGATTACCAAGACCTTCGGGAGCGTGGTGGCAAACGACGAAATTGATTTATCGGTGCACTATGGTGAAATCCTAGCTCTTTTGGGCGAAAATGGTTCTGGAAAGACCACGCTGATGAACATTCTATCCGGCATTTACCATCCCGATGCGGGCGTTGTCCGCATCGGCGGACAGGAGGTTTCGATCAATTCACCGGTTGGCGCCATGCGACTGGGCATTGGCATGATTCATCAGCATTTCAAGCTGGTGGACGCTTTTTCTGCAATGGACAACATCGTGCTGGGCGTAGCGGGAAAGCAGATTGGGCCACGACAATTGGGAGAGAAAATTCTGGCGTTGTGCAAAAAATTCGGCCTGGAGATCGACCCCGGGAAGCGCGTCTGCGACATGTCCGTCAGTGAAAAGCAGACCGTGGAGATTCTCAAGGTGCTCTATCGTGGCGCACAGATATTGATTCTTGACGAACCAACCG